>NZ_JBPXRO010000017.1:0-128293 GCF_051842875.1 Neobacillus sp. C211 | reverse complement strand
AGCACACGATATAGTTTATCGTCTTTTTCGTCTGGATTTCCTCTGCCGTCGGTGTTGTTGCTGACAAAGTAGAGGTAGTCGCCGTCGATATAAAGGTCACGAATTCGCCCCAGACTTGTAATGACGGATCTAGTAATCTTCTGGCGCAAACCAAATTCGCGGACGGCATTGCCTCTTAATGTTGCTGCATAAAGCTTCCCATTCGCCACAGCCAGCCCGGACGGTGCCCACGTTTCATCACCGGACTGATACAATGGGGTTACCATCCCCGCTTGCTGTTCGTCGCCTTGAATTACCGGCCAGCCATAATTCGCCCCTGGGGTAATCCGATTGATTTCATCATGAGCCGATGGACCGTGCTCACTTGCATATAAAGTCCCGCCAACCCACACTAATCCCTGCGGATTGCGATGTCCATAACTGTAGACATATGAGTTTGGAAAAGGGTTGTCTGCAGGAATCGTCCCATCTAACTTCATTCGTAAAATTTTTCCATTTAATGTATTCAAGTTCTGAGCCGTTTCCGGAGTGGTCGCATCACCTGTGGTGATGTACAGCATCCCATCCGGACCGATTTTCAGCCTGCCGCCGTGATGATAGGCAGCACTCGGAATCCGGTCAAGCAGGATTTTCTCCTCGGACCACACAGAACCGTTCGTCCTTAGGACAATCACCCGATTAAATTGCCCCTTGCCATCATCACTATAGGTATAATAGGCGTAGGCCTTATGATTATCAAGAAACTGATGGTCAAGAACAATGCCTAGCAGTCCCGCTTCAGCCGCCTTGGCAAGCGGCTTTTCTAAACGAACTGGCTGGCGTTCTATTTTACCATTTTCAATCTTAACGATATTTCCGGTTCGTTCATTGATGTAGAAAGCTTGGTTCACCCGATCAATTGACCAAGGCACTTGCAATTTTTCAGCCAAAACTTCTATATTTGGCTGATTCACAACGACCTCTTCCTCTTGGATCCTGTCGTCCTTTATTTCAAAAAGAGAACAGCCCGACAACATGACAACCATCATCAGTAAAATAGAACACGCTTTAATCATTGACTCCTACCTTTCTTAAATTACCTCAAGAATTGCCTTCCCTACGCCACTTTCTTCATTCGTATCCGTAATCACATCACAAAGAGACTTTATGTAATAATCGGCATTCCCCATCGCAACCGATCTTCCTGCTTTTTCGAGCATGGAAACATCATTATAATTATCGCCAATCGCCATGGTTTCCGCTAAATCAATCCCTTTTACCTTTACAAACGACTCCAATGCAATCCCCTTTTGAGCCTGTTCATTGGTAATTTCCAAATTATCATGGCCAGACGTTGAAACGACGATTCCTTCTAGCTCTGAAATGGACTCGTTTGCTGACTCCAGTCGGTCTGCATCAAAGGAGAAGGCAAGTAATTTATAGATTTGGTAGTTTTCATCGGCAAATAAAAGTTCATAATCTTCGACCGTATGTATTAGGCCATCCCGCAGTCTAGCCCCAGCAGCCTCTTTAATCTCTTCTCGATTTACTTCGGGATTGGCACTCATAATGATGTCAACGAGAATGGATACCGCCTTGTCGGCATCCATCGTGAAGGCACCTTTGTTTGTGTATACTTCGAAATAAACATCCTTTTCCCTTAGCCTTGCCGCTACCTCTCTTGCCATTTGTTTGCTGATTGGCGTAGCCGAAAGAACGACTCCTTCCTTGGAGCGTACCTCTGCGCCATTCGCACAGATAACCGGGCAAGTTATGCCAGCTTGAGCTAAGACGTAAGTTGCTTCTTGATACGATCTTCCAGTTGCGACCACAAATTCAATTCCTTGCGCTTGTGCTTTTACGATCGCTTCCTTATTTTCCTCGCTGATTAATTGATTCGAATTCAATAATGTTCCATCCATGTCTGATGCAATACATTTAATCATGTTGTCCACCCTCTATCCATTTTCATTATTGCCATTTTAACATGATTACCAAAACATTTTCTCCCATATGCTCATGCTAAATACTTACTACCTTCGCGAACACTTAACGGCGCTAACTTTGTTCCTTCAATAAATCCCTTTGCAGAGGCGGGATTTGTCTTCGAATATTCACGTAACACCCAGCCAATTGCCTTTTGGATAAAAAATTCCTTACTGTCCGCATTTTGCCGTATGTACTGATAGAGCAATTCCTCATTCGTTTTTCCCTTATATTTTAATTGAAAAAGCAGTGCCGCTCTTCGCAGCCAGAGATTATCATCAATGGCCCAGCCATTAATTGTTTCGGCCGCCACTTCGGGGAATTTCTCGGCAATTTTTCCAACCGGCTTGGGAGCAATCGCATCAACCGTATCCCACCAAGACTTGGTTGTAATCAGTTCCTCCATAAATGGCAAATCCGTTTTCTCGAGCTTATTCAACGACTTTTCCATATAAACCAATGCTGTATATTGGTATTCTCGTTCTTCCTTCGCCCAAAGCTCTCGAATTAGATCTTGGTTAAACGGCTCTTTTAAGATCCCTGTCTCTTGAAAAAATTGCTTTTCCAGCACACTGCGCTGTGGTTTCTTGATGCCCAAGAAGGGGAAATGATCTTTCATATATTTCTTCATCGGTTCGGAATTTTCTTCATTGCGATTTTCTTCAAATAGTTGTGTTAACTGTGCAATATTTGGCGACATCCAATTCCACCCTTTCAAAAAAAATACCCATTAAATCAATAGTAATTCTCTTACCTTCCAATATTTCCTTTATTTTTTTCGAATAAACCACTTTCCTGAAACCAAACTAAACCATAGTAGAAAAGGAGGGATATTACCATGACCAAGAAATACAACAAGGGCAGCAACAATCAAAACTCCCCGCAAGCAGGGCATGCAGAGGCCGAATTTGCCAGTGAGTTTGTGAGCGGTGACAACAGCAAAGGTAATAAGCGCAATAAAGGACAGAAAAGCAAGACGAATCCAAACCCTTAAAAGGTAAAAATCGACTTTCACATTTGAAAGTCGATTTTTTAGTCTTCATTATCCTCATTTAATTTTATTGATGGGTTAAAAATAAATGCACCCGAAACACCTTCAGAGGACTGTTTTTGCTCACCTCTGAATTGATCCTGCATTTCGAGGTTTGCACTTTCTGCTGCAGAACGTCTTTCTGTAGATGCGTGTACCTTCCCATCTTCAAGTTGTTCGTTAATCTTAATGTTTGCTTCAACCGTTTCATTTGCTGCATTCTCGTCTTTTGCCATTATGTAAGCCCCTTTGATTTCAAGTATTATACTATGTTGCCCAATTCACTCCTTTGTTATCTAGATTTTTCATATAAGTTGGAATGTGTATGGCTACACTCCACCATTGATTATTAAGATGGGTGCCACCAAAAGAAAGAACTGCCCAGTTTAGGGACAGTTCTGACTCCTTAGTGACAACTAAATGAACGGATTCTGTTTAAATCCATTCCGTAATATTCCCAGTGGTATCCTCGCCAGCGATACCCGGCGATCGAGGTTCTGCCTACATAGGTTGGATAATACCAGAAGCTTCTACCATTATTCAACCAAACATAGGTATAACGGTACAGACAGTGCCTAATTCCACCTGGGTCAACCGCATATAATCCAGCTGTTTCCTGAGGGATGTAGGTTGGCGGCGGTGCAGTCGGGGCACCTCCAGAATGCGGGCCACCTCCAAATGGTGGATGATATCCCCCTCCGTACGGCGGCGGTGGGTGATGTCCTCCTCCGTGCGGCGGTGGTTGATGCCCTCCACCGTGCGACGGCAGCTGCTGGCCTCCACCGTGCGACGGCAGCTGCTGGCCTCCACCATGCGACGGCAGCTGCTGGCCTCCACCATGCGACGGCAGCTGCTGGCCTCCACCATGCGACGGCAGCTGCTGGCCTCCACCATGCGACGGCGGCTGCTGGCCTCCACCATGCGACGGCAGCTGCTGGCCTCCACCGTGCGACGGCAGCTGCTGGCCTCCACCATGCGACGGTGATTGCCGCAGGTTGTTTTCATAAGAAAAATTAGGCATACTACCATGCCCCTGAGGGTAATTGAAATGATCCAAGGCTTTAGTCCCCTTCTATTTATATTCCCTCTACTGTATGCACCCCGCCTAAATTGGTGAAAAGCTATTAATATATACTAGTGATTTTCAAACGTTTGGTTATTCTACCTTGCTTGCTGCTAACTCCCTGATTTCCTCCGCAATTTTACCCTGGATCCGTTCAACGACTGAAAAATCCATGGCGGCAATATAAATTTCCTCTAACTCATCATGAAGTTCCTTTGCCTTGGCCAAATAGGAAGTAGCCTGAAGCATTTTATTTTTGTAATTCGTCGAGATTTTAGTGATGATATCGGCAAAAATTTCATCTGTCCCGGACGCAATCAGTAATTCATACATATCAATGATTTCATCCCCATCTCTGCTTGGGAAATATTCATGTGGTGCGGTACTATCAAAGATAGCAATTCCTAATTCCCTAAAGATGACCATATCAAGGCTGTGCGGGTCAAATCCGCAATGATATACTTCTACATCGACCCCTCTTTCTTCGGCCGTTGCGGCAAGCTTCTTCAGCATCGTTGATTTCCCAGAACCCGGGCGCCCTTTAATGAAATAACGTTTTGGAATTTCTTCGGTTAGATTCGGGACATAATCGACCGGCCCTTTTGGCGTAGCAGCACCTAAAAAGCGATGGCGGATATCAGATTTTTTACTGAGCTTCATTTTTCCAAAGAAGGTATCAATTAATTTGTTCGTTAATTGATCGGCTTTCTTAAAGTCCATGCTGTTGATATAAATCTTTTCCCAATCATCGTGGATATCCAGGGCTTCTTTATAGGTATCGTACGCCTTATGAAAGGATTGACTAATCTGATTGGTTAACTTCAGGATCGTATTTTTATGGATGGCCAGCGCACGGGCATCCCAGGCTTCACCAAGGTTAATGTATTCGTCAACCGCTCCTGGTGCTTTCGGTTCAATCACATGCGGAGCGGTACCATCGACAATTCCCACCTTTAACGCTGGGATCAACACTCCATCAATGGAATTGTTATCAGAAGAACAATGTAAAAATTCAATATCATAGCCCTTTTCAAGCCATTCAGTACCGATTTTTTTCATTAATGAGGATTTACCTGTTCCTGGACCGCCTTTTAAAATAAATAACCGGTCGAGACCTTGAAGATTGGAGTCATATAAATTATGAAAGCCTCTCGCTGTATTCCCGCCTGCAAAGTAATTTTTGATTTTCCCTGCCACTCATCAACACTCCCTTTTATAGTGACAATCGTAAGATAAATTCAATTTCACCCTATCTTATGCGATTGTTATTTATGGGTGAGTGCCTAGGGAAAAAATCTTACTTAATGATGGGGACAATGTCAGCTTTTGTGACCTCTTGCAATAGAATAGGGTCTAATACGATTTGAACCCCGATTTTCCCACCACTAACTATGATTGAATCGATCGACCTACAGCTTACATCAATAAACGTCTTATATTCTTTTTTCATGCCAATCGGCGAGCAGCCGCCGCGGATATATCCAGTCCATTTCTGAATATCCTTCACCGGAAGCATTTCAATATTCTTTTCACCCGCTGCTTTGGCTGCCTTCTTCAAATCCAATTCCTCTGCCACGGGAATGACAAAAACAAATATATTTCTGCTTGCGCCCATCGCAACAAGCGTTTTATAGACTTCCTTTGGCTCCCGGCCAATTTTCTCCGCAACAGAAACACCGTCGATTTTCCCATCTTTATTATCGTAGGTCAGCATCTCATAGCTAACAATTTTTGCGTCAAGAATACGCATTGCATTGGTCTTACCCTGTGCCACTTTACAAATTCCTCCCTGACTTTAAAGACTACTATCCAGTATCAGCATACTGGATCAGCAAAAATTACACAAAATCACCCAAATTCCAGCTTGATACC
Source organism: Neobacillus sp. C211 (assembly GCF_051842875.1). NCBI lineage: Bacteria > Bacillati > Bacillota > Bacilli > Caryophanales > Bacillaceae > Neobacillus > Neobacillus sp. C211. The sequence goes on along the minus strand of NZ_JBPXRO010000017.1, from coordinate 122,363 downwards.
GAACAGAGAAAAATGAAATATTAAAAGGAGTTGGGGGATTCCCAACTCCTCTTTTATAGTCTAGGCTTAATGACCGCCTAAATAAGCATTTCTAATTTGATCGCTTTGATTTAGCTCTTCAGCTGTACCTGAAGCAACAATTTTTCCGGTCTCAATAACATAGGCACGATCGGCAATCGATAACGCCATATTAGCATTTTGCTCTACCAATAAAATGGTTGTCCCGGTTTTATTGATTTCCTCAATAATCTTGAAAATGGTTTTTACTAAAATCGGTGCAAGACCCATGGAAGGCTCATCTAATAGCAATAGTCGCGGTCGAGCCATTAATGCGCGGCCCATGGCGACCATTTGCTGCTCTCCCCCTGAAAGGGTACCAGATAGCTGTTTACGACGCTCGAGCAGACGAGGGAATAGCTGATAGATCTTTTCAAAATCTTCTTGAATGCCTTTTTTATCTTTCCTTAAATACGCACCTAATTCTAGATTTTCCTCAACTGACATGTTTGAGAAAACACGGCGGCCTTCTGGTACTTGTGAAATCCCTCGTTTAACAATTAATTGAGGAACCTTGCCCTCCACATGTTCACCTTCAAACAATACTTCACCATTTTTCGGCTTTAGTAACCCTGATATGGTTTGTAAAAGCGTACTTTTCCCAGCACCATTGGCGCCAATCAGTGTGACAATTTCTCCTTGATTGATTTCGAGAGAAACTCCCTTCAATGCATGGATATTTCCATAATAAACATTAATATCATTTACTTTTAGCATTAGGAGACCTCCTCTCCAAGATAAGCTTCGATGACTTTTGGATTATTTCTAATTTGTTCAGGTGTACCATTGGCAATTAATTGACCATGGTCAAGCACATAAATCCGCTCACAGACACCCATAACGAGAGGCATGTCGTGTTCAATTAATAGGATCGTTAACGAAAATCTCTCACGAATTAACGCGATTAAATTCATAAGTTCTTCTGTTTCCTGTGGATTCATGCCGGCAGCCGGTTCATCCAGAAGCAATAATTTAGGATTAGCAGCTAATGCCCGGGCAATTTCAAGGCGTCGCTGCTGACCATATGGTAAGTTTTTCGCCTTTTCATGCATCACATTTTCGAGCTTAAAGATTTTTAAGAATTCAATCGCCTTTTCTTCCATTTCCTTTTCACCAGAAAAGTGGGAAGGGAGGCGTAAAATAGAGCTCAGCATCGAATGCTTGGCCAGCGAATGATAGGCTACCTTTACATTATTGAGAACCGACAGTTCACTAAACAAACGAATGTTTTGAAAGGTCCGGCTGATTCCTTTTTTGGTAATTTTATAAGGCGCTAAGCCATTTAGTTTTTCGCCATCTAGCGAAATGCTTCCCTCGGTTGGAACATAAACACCTGTTAGCAAGTTAAAAAACGTCGTTTTCCCGGCACCATTTGGGCCAATTAAACCGACAAGTTCACCCTGATTTAATTCCAGGTTTACATCCGAAACAGCCTTTAAGCCGCCAAAACGGATCCCGGCATTTTCTACTTTAAGCAACTTTGTTTTTTCATTCATTTTTGCACTCCTCCTTTAGCGGTTTTACCAGCTTTAAAGAATGAGGTAATCTCTCTCGTTCCTAGCAATCCTTGTGGTCGGAAAAGCATCATTGCAATTAAAACAAGACTGTAAACAACCATCCGAACCTCTGGATAACTGGAAAGGTAGGTCGAAATAATTGTTAATAGGACCGCTGCAATGACCGCTCCAGACATACTTCCAAGCCCGCCTAATACAACAAAAATTAAAATATCAAATGATTTCAAAAAGCCAAAGTTAGTCGGCTGAATGATATAAAAGTTATGCGCATATAAGGCACCGGCAATTCCGGCAAAAAAGGCACCGATGGCAAAAGCTGTAACCTTATAAAAAGTTGTATTGATCCCCATTGCATCGGCAGCAATTTCATTTTCTCTAATTGAAACACAAGCACGTCCATGTGTCGAGTTGGTAAAGTTCACAATCACAATGATGGTTAGCAATACACAAGCAACCAGCCATGGCCACGTTGTTAAATGGGAGACTGTCATCCCGCTTGCCCCACCGACATATTCAATATTTAAAAAGACAATTCTTACAATCTCTCCAAAGCCAAGCGTGGCAATGGCAAGATAATCTCCTTTTAATCTTAGTGTCGGAATCCCTATAATGAGCCCCGCCACTGCGGCTGCCAATCCGCCAACAAGGATGGCCACTGGAAAGGGCAGGCCCAATTTCATGGTCATAATCGCAGAAGCGTAGGCTCCAACGGCTAGGAAACCAGCATGTCCAATTGAAAATTGCCCTGTAATCCCAATAATTAAATGGAGACTTGCGGCAAGGATAATATTAATTCCGATAAAAAATAGTGTGTTTACATAAAACTGGTTCAATGACCCGCCAGTTATTAAAAATTGCATGACGACTGAAAATATAACGGCTAGAACGATTGAGGTCCAGAAAAACTTCGCTTGTTTTAAAATTCCCATCGCTAAAAGACCCCCTTAAACCTTTTCCCTGATATTTTTACCAAATAAACCTGCTGGACGGAAGATTAAGATTAAGATAAGGACCACAAATGCTACGGCGTCACGCCATAGGGAGTAGCCTGCTGCACTAACAAGTGACTCGATTACACCCAAAACTAAACCGCCAGTCATCGCCCCAGGAATACTCCCAATTCCGCCTAAAACTGCGGCAACAAACGCTTTTAGTCCTGGGATAATGCCCATCAATGGCTCAATTTTTGTATAGTAGACACCAAAAATAACTCCGGCTGCACCAGCAAGGGCAGAACCAATCGCAAAAGTTGCTGAAATCGTGTTATTCACATTGATTCCCATTAATCTTGCGGCATCCATATCGTGTGATACGGCTCGCATGGCTTTACCAATTTTTGTTTTATGAACGATAAATTGTAGTAAAATCATTAAAAATAACGATGTTCCTAAGATAAGTAAGGACTGACCGCTAATTTTTACCCCAAAAAGCTCTAAGCTCTTGATTGTAACGATTCCATCTGGATAGGCTTCCGGCTGGGCACCACGAATATAAATGGTTCCATACTCAATAAACAACGAAACCCCAATTGCAGTAATAAGGGCAGCAATTCTAGTTGCATTTCTAAGAGGCTTATAAGCAATCCTCTCGATTAAAACACCAAAGATGGCACAAGCCACCATTGAAATAAGTAATGCTGGGAAAAATCCTAAATCAAAAATAGTAATGGAATAAAAACCTATGAATGCACCAACCATGAATACATCTCCATGGGCGAAGTTAATCAGTTTTACAATACCATAAACCATTGTATACCCAAGCGCAATTAATGCATAAATACTGCCCAAGGATATTCCATTTACAAGCTGCTGTATTATTTCCATATGTCTTACACTCCTTTGGACCGACTTCACGTATCTTTTTTTAAATACAATTAAACAAAGTTTGCATGTTGGGAAACTTGTATTCTTTTTATACAGCGGAATAGGGAGACATCACGCTCCCTATCCCTTTAACAAACTATAAAATTTGTCTCACACTAAGGCGCTTCTGCTTTTCTCTTGGGCTAGCTGCAGCGCCTAGGGGCTCGGGGTCATAAGCCAATCCGTCAAGAAGGCTAAAAAACAGCCTTCTCGCCGGCTCGTCTTATGCCTGTCGCCCCTGGACAGGCGCTTTCGCTTTTCTCTTAAGGATTGATCTTTGTCTTAAATTGTTGTTCACCGTTTTTGTACTCAAGGATAACAGCGGCTTTGATAGGATCATGGTTTTTATCAAGCTTCACTTTTCCAGAAACAAGTTCTAATCCATCTGTTTCAGCGAGTGCCTTCTGAATTTTGTTAGAATCACTGCTTCCAGCACGTTTAATCGCATCCGCAAGGAAGTATACTGTGTCATATCCTAGAGCTGTAAAGGCATCCGGAGATTTACCGTCGTATTTTGCTTTGAACGCTGCAACAAAGTCTTGAACCTTCTTATCACTATCACCTGATGAATAGTGGTTTGTAATAAATGTGTTATTCAGTGTATTTGCTCCAGCGATTTCTACTAGTTTAGGAGAGTCCCAACCGTCACCACCCATGATTGGCACATTTAAGCCAAGCTCACGAGCTTGTTTGATAATTAAACCTACTTCTTCATAAAAGCCAGGAACGAATATATATTCTGGTTTTGCTGATTTTATATTTGTTAAGGTTGCACGGAAGTCTGTATCCTTCGCCACATAGGCTTCTTCTTTAACAATTTTTCCGCCATTTGCCACAAAACTCTTTTTAAAAGAAGCAGCAAGACCTTTAGAGTAATCGCTTGAACTATCAATCAGAACAGCCGCACTCTTAACCTTTAAATCATTGGAAGCGAAATTTGCTGCAACTGTACCTTGGAATGGGTCAATGAAGCATGTACGAAATACAAAGTCATTTACCTTTCCATCTTTATTTGTGATCGTTGCGTTTGTTGCCGTTGGTGTAATTAATGGAATTTTGTTATCTTGAGCAATCTGCACTTGTGCTAATGTGTTTGTACTTGTTGCCGCACCGATCATCGCAACAACTTTATCCTGAGTGGCAAGTTTTAGAGCACCATTTGTAGCCTCTGCTGCATCTGACTTATTGTCAACTGTCACCAATTCTAGTTTTTTGCCATTAATACCTTTTTTGTTGATTTCTTCGATTGCTAACTCAATACCTTCTTTGGCAGATTGACCATAAGAAGCTACTCCACCCGATAGTTCAAGGTTCGCACCAATCTTAATTGTGCCTCCTTTTTCCCCATCGCTACTAGCACTTGAATTACATCCTGCCAACACACCTGCTGCAACCATAAACGACATAAAGATACCAGCTAATTTCTTTTTCCTCATGATTTACCCCCTGTTTTTTGAAAAAAATTTTCCCAAACACCTTTGTCTAACTGTTTTAAAAAAAGATAATATTCTGAAAACATTGTACAAAATATTTGGGGGTTCGTCTAGTGGTATTATACATTATTTTAAGATAATTTGCAATATATCAAATATACGAATTTTACTCACTCAAAGGACTTTATTCCACTAAAGTTGAAAAGGATTTATGTGAAACAGGAAAATAAATTCTCTTTTTTAAATATTTTGGTTGAATATGATTCAACGTTCTATATAAATAAAAGGAGACTCCTCTATAAGGAATCTCTTTGGACTATTTATTATACTAGTTCCGTATTTTTCGTTTCTTTTCCCAACACGAAAACGGAAATTGCTCCAATTAAGACAGAAATACAGAAGATCATAAAGATGGTTGAAATCGATACTTGCTGTGCGACAAGATTACCGACTAATAAGGGTCCTAACACGCCGCCAACTCTTCCAATCGCTGCTGCCATACCAGAGCCTGTACCACGCATGATGGTTGGATATTGTTCAGGGGTATAAGCGTAAAGACCTCCCCAAGCACCTAGGTTAAAAAATGATAATAGAATTCCTGAAGTCATCAACAGGGCAGTCGATTCTGCTGCACCAAAGAAATAGGCACTCACTGCAGTACCAATTAAATAGACAACTAAAACGAACTTACGGCCGAATTTTTCAATAAACCAGGCAGCTGTAAAATAACCGGGGAGCTGCGCTAACGTCATAATTAGCACATATTCAAAGCTTTTAATTAAGCTGAATCCTTTCATAATCATTACACTTGGAAGCCATAAAAACATTCCATAATAGGAGAAAACTACACAAAACCATAGGATCCAAAGCATCGTTGTTTGGCGCCTGTAATCCTTTGAAAATAAATTCCTCATGCTTTGGAAGACTGAAACTTTTTCCTTGTCCTTTACTGCCGTAAATCGGGGTGAATCCGGCAGCCCCATGCGTAGGTATAATGCATATAAAGCTGGAATTGCACTAATAAGTAAAGCCACTTGCCAGCCAAACTTCGGAATAATGAAATACGAGATAACTGCAGCAACTAGCCAGCCTCCTGCCCAAAAGCTCTCAAGCAGAACCACAATCCTGCCGCGTTTTTCGGCGGGGACACTTTCTGATACGAGTGTGGAGGCAACAGGTAGCTCTCCTCCTAAACCAGCGCCGATGAAGAATCTTAACACTAAAAAGGCGGTTAATGTGGTGGTCATTGCGGAAAGCCCGCTCCCAACGGAAAATAATAATAGCGTGATGATAAATACATTTTTGCGGCCAACTTTATCTGCCATTAAGCCAAAAATAAGTGCACCAACGGCCATCCCAATCGAATTGACACTTCCAATCCAACCCATCTGCCCAGGAGTCAGCTCCCATTCTACTTTTAAGGCTGCAATGATAAAAGAGAGCATGCCGACATCCATGGCATCAAACATCCAGCCCATCCCGGCAATGCCAAGCAATCTTCGGCCTGAAATTTCCTTTTTATTTTTCATGTGGATCCCCCTAAGTTGTAGCTACTTTTTTACATTATTCCCTAATTTTCTTTACTTTAGGTACGAAAATAATCGATTAACCATAAGTATTCTAGCAGGTGTCTTTACAGTTGTCATTAATAATTTAAAAAGAAGAGACTGGAACCCCAGTCTCTCCTTCAATACCTATTCATCCAAACCCGTTTCCACATTTTTGAACTGGTTAAAAAACATATTGTAATATTTGCCTTGCTGCCTCATTAATGTATCGTGGTTTCCACTCTCGATAATTTCTCCATGGTCAATGACCATGATGGTGTCGGCATCGCGAATGGTATTGAGGCGGTGGGCTATGATAAAGCTGGTCCGGTTCTCCATCAATGTGAGCAGGGCTTCTTGAATATGGAGCTCTGTCCTGGTGTCAATGCTGCTCGTCGCTTCATCTAGGATCAACAGGGCGGGCTTAGCTAAAATGACTCGCGCAATCGCCAGCAGCTGCCTCTGTCCTTGACTTAGATTACCGCCATTTTCAGACAAGACCGTTTCATATTGGTTAGGAAGCCGTTTGATAAAAGTATCGGCATTGGCCATCTTCGCCGCGCGTTCCACCTCATTGTCCGTTGCCTTCGTATTTCCATACTTAATATTTTCCTTGATTGTCCCTGAGAATAAATAGGTATCCTGGAGGACAAATCCAAAGCACCTTCTTAAGCTGTCCCTTGTGTATTCCCGAATATCATGGCCATCGAGGAGAATTCTTCCGTCTGTCACGTCATAAAATCTCGTCAGGAGATTTACGATCGTCGTTTTTCCAGCGCCGGTTGGTCCGACGAAGGCCGTACTGCTCCCGATATTCGCTTCAAAGCTGACATTTTTTAGAATCGGCACATCCGGACGGTAACCAAAACTTACCTTCTCAAATATGACATGTCCTTTTGGGTTTTCTAAGGCGATTGCCTCTGGCAGATCTTCTGGCTCCTCTTGTTCATCGATGATTTCAAAGACACGTTCGGCCCCAGCAACGCCAGACTGAAGAATGTTGAAAATATTCGCCAGGTCATTAAGCGGCCTGACAAATTGCCTGGAGTAGGTGATGAAGCTGGCAATTGCCCCAATCGTGATGATGCTTTTGACCGCAAGGATTCCTCCAACCACCGCGACCACTGCAAAGCCAAGGTTATTAATGACGTTCATGATCGGCATCAAAAATCCGGACCAAATTTGCGCCTTGAGGCCGACCTCACGCAGCCTCGTATTGACCACTTCAAATTCTTCGATGACCTTTTCCTCGTGATTAAAGGCTTTGACAATTTCAATTCCAGAGATTGTTTCCTCAATATGACCATTTAATTTTCCCAGCTCCACTTGCTGGTTTTTAAACAGGACACTCGTCCGTTTGGCGATCGTTTTTGTGAGTAAAAAGACAAGCGGTACGGTTATTAAGCTGGCGAGCGTCAAGATAGGGCTCAATAGTAACATCATCATTAATGACCCGGTAATGATGACCACCCCGGACATTAATTGCGTCGTTGATTGCGAGATTGTATTACTAATATTATCGACATCGTTCGATAGCCTGCTCATTAACTCACCGTGTGAACGAGAATCAAAAAAGGATACCGGCAGCTTTTGTAATTTTTTAAAGAGGGCATCCCTTAAGCTTTTGACAATTCGCTGGGAGACGCCGGCCATCAGCCATCCTTGTAAAAAGGTTAACAGGCTGTCAGTCAGATACGCTGCAACCAAGATCCAGATCATCACCTCAAGAAATCCAAAATCTACTTTTCCACCATTCATTCGCATCGCATCAATCGCTTTTCCAATCAGGAAGGGGGCCAGCAGCATCAGGGCTGCGTCCATTACTATAAAAATAAAAATAACCGTGAGCATTTTTCGCTCTTTGCCGAAGTATTGCCAAAGTCTTTGCAATGTCCCTTTAAAGTTCTTTGGCTTGACAACAGGCCCACGGCGTTGGGCTCCACCAAAGCCCGCTGGTCTCATCGGCGGCGGGGCAGGGGGGGTATTCCCAGTCTGTACGTTTCCCTTTGACACTACGGATGCACCTCCTTGCCGACTTGAGATTGGTAGATTTCCTGATAAACACGGCAATCCTTCAATAGTTCCTGATGTGTACCAACCCCAACAACTTCGCCGCGGTCGAGGACGACAATTTTATCGGCATCGATAATCGAGGTGATTCGCTGGGCAATTAATAAACAGGTAAGCCCTTTGGCATATTTCTTCAAGGCCTCCTTGATTTTCGCCTCGGTTGCGACGTCAACGGCACTTGTACTATCATCTAATATCAAAATTTCTGGTTTCTTTACTAAGGCTCTAGCAATGGAAATCCGTTGCTTTTGTCCGCCGGAAAAATTGACGCCCCCTTGGCCAATCCTTGTTTGGTAGCCTTCCGGTGACCTCTCAATAAAATCATGTGCCCCGGCCATGTTCGCTGCCGTAACCACTTCTGCATCCGTTGCCTCTTCATTACCCCAGCGAATATTTTCCGCGACACTCCCCGTAAACAAAATATTCTTCTGCGGCACGATCGCAATTTTCTCACGCAATTTCTTCGGACTGACCTGTTTACTATCAACACCGTCTACTTTAATCGTACCGCCCGACGTATCGTAGAAGCGGGGGATGAGTCCGACAAGCGTGCTTTTCCCTGATCCTGTTGAGCCGATGATTCCTACTGTCTCTCCTGGCAGGATGGTAAGATTAATATTTTTTAAGATTGGCTCGCCTGTTGCTAGTTCATAGGAAAAAGAAACATTTTCAAAGTCGATTCGGCCTTTTTCAATAGAATTTACTCTAAGTTCCTCATTCCAATAAACGTTATCCGCTTGAGAAAATACCTCATCGATTCTTCCTGCCGAGGCCTTTGCTCTGACAAACATCGTAAAAACCATCGAGATTATCATCAATGAAAATAGTATTTGCGTCATATAGTTGATAAAGGCAATAATATGGCCGACCTGAATATCGCCCGTATTCACACCATTTCCGCCGATCCAAAGGACAACAACTATCCCAAGATTAACGATGAGCATAACCGCTGGACTGAAGGAGGACATCAGTCGATTTGCTGAAATGGCTTGATTTTTATATTGGTCATTTACCTTCGTAAACTTACCAACCTCGACATCAAAGCGATTAAATGCTTTCACAACTCGGACCCCGGATAGGTACTCCCGCATGACACTATTCACCCGGTCCAATCCATTTTGAACACGGGAAAAGAGGGGAAAGCCCAATCTCATATTAAAGATGATTAATAGCGCAACAATTGGAACCACAACCGCCAGGACCACGGAAAGCTGCAGGTTTAACCGTGTGGCCATAATCAAACCGCCAATGGCTAGCAACGGGGCTTTGACAAAAACCCGCATCAATCCATTAACAAACACCTGAACTTGGGTCACATCATTCGTCAATCTGGTAACAAGGGAGGCGCGGTCAAATTTATCGACGTTCCTAAAAGTGAGCGTTTGAATTTTTTTAAATAAGTCAGACCTTAACTCCGTCCCGAAGTTTTGTGAAACAATACTAGCAACCACACTCCTGGCGGAAGCAGCAATCGCCCCACAAGCCGTAATCAGCAGCATCAAACCGCCCATTTTCAAAACATAGTTGATATCCTTGTTGGCCACACCTACATCAATAATTTTCGCCATAATAGTTGGCTGCATCAAATCACTAATCGCCTCAATGGTAAGGAATAAAACCGCTATGCTAAAAGATTTCCAGTACTTCTTTATGTATTTTGATAAAAATTTCATCCACTCACCCCAGCCTCTCGGAAATCCTTCTCTAGGAACATTATAAATTTTTTACTTCGATTAACCAACTAATTGACCTGCAAACGTAAAGGTATATTTCGAAGGCTTTTTTGGGATTATCATCGAAAATTCTATAAAAAAAGGGCCCACTTTTAAAAGTGGGCCTCGAGCATTTATAGACTATTTTTGAACAGGGCTAAACTCATGAACCCATACACGCATTTGCGGCAGCCATGGCATTCCAGGATGAATACTTAGAATCGATTGTTTATAGGCTTCCACATTTTCGAAGCCCTCACGGCGTGCATCATCATCCGTTAATTCACCTAATGACTGGGAATAGACACGGTCTACCACAAAGTCACGGCCTTCCAATGTCATGACTTCACCTGGGTCCGCATATCGCCCATTCCGTCGTGTCGCTGTTTTTTCACCTGAGAGTACTTTTTTCACATCTTCTTCTAGTGTCACTAAGCGTTCCACGGAACAAGTTTTTGGCGGCAAGGTATTGTTTTCATTTTGAGTTGTCATTCGCTTCTCCTCCTATTTCCAATTCATTAACCTATATTATCACTATCGTTATCATTAAATCCATTTTCAAGGAAAATTATACAACCTGTCCGCCTTTATCATGGTATTTAATGATTCCTTCAGCCTCTCCAGATAGGCGTGATTCCAAATGGGAAGAAATCCCGCCGTCATGGAGGCTGGAACTGCCAATCAAGCTATAATGACAATTTAGATCGAGCCAAAGAATTGATGGACAAAGCCTTTAACGGCCATGTTCAAATTTTTACAATTACAAACCCAAAAGCATTACCGCTCATTGATGGGATAAAGGCAAATATTAAGTTAGATACTCCTTCCTATAGCAAGCTATCAAGCGATATCAATACCCTTGTTAAAATGATGCGGGAAAAATAGTCTCTCCTTATGCATTTAAATCCTTCTTTTTATAAAAAGTGAAGGTCACTACTAATAATGCGGCAATGATAATCGCGGATATGAAGATGAAAATCGCCTCGAGTCCACCCCCAAACATCACATTTTTTGCATCAAAATATTTAAAGGGGGTGAAGTATTTCATGCCTTCAATGTTCTCATTCATATCAATCGCAATCGATAACATATACGTAAGTAGAAGGATACCAGTTGCTAGAGATGGAGCCGTTTTCGGTTTCTTTTTTACAGCTGCAAGCGCGCTCCCGATGACCAGAAACAAGACCTGTAAAATAAACATGCCTGCCATGGTAAGGGTGATACCGCCATTCACAGCTTCACCAGTGCGGTTGTATTTTCCAACCAGAATAATCAACGAACCCCAGGTGACAAGATTGAAGATGACAAGATTCGTGAAGGCAGCCAATAATTTTGCGCTAATAATGGTATTTCTGGAAACTGGTTTGACAAAGAGAAACTCCGCTGTTTTGTCCCGTTCTTCTTTGGCAATAATCGAGGCCCCGAGCATTGCTGCATGGATCGTTGCCATTAATAATAAATAAATATACAGCAAGGAATAATAACCGCTAATCTTTGATAAATCAACGACACCGAAACCCATGACTGCCTTCATCGATTTGGGCAGATCAGCAATCAGATCATTAATCGATTGGCCCGATGAGGAATAGGCCTCATATTTAGCCATGCCTGATGCCACCATGAGGAAGACACCGATGCTCCAAAATATCAGCGATTTCCGATAAGATTTCAGTTCTTTTAAAAATATATTCATGACCAAACCCCTCCATTTCGCAGCTATACAGCGTGGATATCCTTTTTGAGATAAACAAAATAACTCGCCGCGATGGCCAGAATGACAATAACGGCGCCAGCCACTAAAAAGGATGCTTCGAAGCTTTCATGTTTGATGATATGGGCGGTGTCAAAATACTTAAACGGCGAGATATACCGTTTCGCTTCCTCACCCGTTGTGCTGCTAAACATCCCCAGAAAATAGAACGCAAACACGGTCGTAAGGGAGACGGTCAATACAGACTTAATCTTAGGAACAATCACCGACATCAACACCCCTAAGGCGAGGAGAATCAGCTGGATAAAAAAAATCGTCAGTGAGAGCATAATAAGTACCTTCAGGCTAAAGTCATCTGTCTTGACTTGAAATGCCAGGATTATTGTTACAGCTAGGTAGACAATATTAGTCATGATGATTGAGACAAAGGCTGCCATCAGTTTGGCTGTTAATACAGTTGTCCGGGTAACAGGCTTCGTTAATAAAAAATCGGCTGTCTTTTCGCGGACTTCCTTACTGACAATGCTCGTGCCAAGATTCATCCCCTGAATCGCCCCGCACAACGTAATAAACGATAACGGGAAGCAATAGAAGCCCAGAATGGTAAAGAAATTCCCAAGATTAAAGCCGATGGCATTCCTGATTGCCTCGGGATAGCCTTCCATGATTTTTTGGAAATCCTCTGCATCCTTAGCAAAGGCAGGATAGAAGGACATAAATAGAGCGATGATCAACACTAACGAAACAGACCAAATAATCGTCGACTTCCGATAAGCCTTCAATTCATGAAAAAAGATATTCATAGTCTTAGGCCTCCTTTTCGTAGTAATGCATAAAGATCTCCTCAAGGTCTGGCTCTTCAATCCACAGATTCACAAGTTCAATGTCAGCAATCTTTTTCAAGATGGCATTGATGTTTCCTCTAAATAAAAAGCTAGTCGTCGTGTCCTTAACTTCTAAATTATTGACGCCGTTGATGTTGAAGCAACTTGGATCGAGCGGCGCTTTCGTTTCAATTTTGAACTTTTTATAGTTGTTTTCTTGTAAGGTACTAATCTTTTCAACCGTAACGATTTTACCTTCTTTAATGATGGCGACCCGGTTACATAGTCGTTGGACCTCGCTGAGGATGTGCGAGGAAAAAAGGATGGTTGCCCCTTTATTGTTCTCGTCCTCTAAGAGCTCAAAGAATTTTTGCTGCATGAGCGGGTCAAGTCCGCTCGTTGGTTCGTCAAGGATAATCAGCTTCGGTTCATGGAGAAGTCCCTGAACAATGCCAACCTTCTTTTTATTTCCCAGGGAGAGGTCATCGATTTTTTTATTAAGATCCAAATCCAGGATGTTTGCTAATTCTATAATTCTCTTACTGCAATCTTTTTTATAAAAACTAGCTGAATATTTTAATAGGTCCTTAACCTTCATATTGTCATAGTAAAAAACTTCAGAAGGCAAATAACCGATTTCCTTTTTAACTTCAGGTGCAAATTGAACACAGTCTTTGCCAAAGATGGTCACACTGCCGCTGGTAGGGTAAATGAGGGACAAAAGGGTCCGGATCGTGGTTGATTTACCGGCACCATTTGGGCCAATGAAACCAAAAATCTCGCCTTCTTCGACATGAAAGCTAATGTCCGTGATCCCCCTTGACTTGCCATACGTCTTTGTCAGATTTTTGATTTCAATTACATTCATCGTGACAGCCTCCTATTTGTAGAAACATTTAATTAAAACCTCAAAATACTCCTTTGCTTCGGCTTGGATCGCTTGATAATTAAACTCGTGGGTTGGCGACAACTTAGCTTTTTCAATTGCTTCATCACTCATCTTTTCAAACGTCCAGTTGATGATTTTTATGATTTTTGTCAGATCGACATCATCTCTAAATTTCGAGAAATCAATGCCCTCATACGCTTTTTCCATATTGATCTGTGTTAGTTCTGATTTTTTTCTATCAAATTCAACCTTAATTTCAGCAGATTCCTCCAAAAATACTTCTTGGATAAATTTAAAGATATCTGGATACGTCCCAAGCATATCCGCTTTGATCATGATGGCATGGCTCATACGCCTAAAAAAGTCAGTCTCTTTGAAATTAATTTTCTTGTAAAATTCGTCGGTAACGAGTTCGTAGCAATAATCAAATAAAAATAAGAACAGCTGCTTTTTGTTCTGAAAATAATGAAAGAGCAATCCCTTTGAAATACCCGCCTCTTTGACGATTTCATTGGTCGATGCTCGGTCATATCCTTTCTCAGCAAATTCCTTTATGGCGGCATTAATAATTCTGTCTTGTTTTTCTTTATCTAAGTTGAGAAATTTTGAAAACATTGTCGCTGCCCTCCTTTTTCGGCTATTGACCACATCAGTCAACCACATTGTACTCCCGTTGACCCATTCGGTCAATAGCAATCAAGCCCTATTTTTTTACAAAAATATGAAATAGTTGTTTGATGTATAGTATGGCCTTCGGGGACGTGCTACGATGCAAGATGACGGATAGATTTTAAGGAGGTGATCGAAGATTATTATTAAAGACAGAGATGTATCATTGACGTTAGAAGGATTAATTGCAGCTCAGCAGCGGTTATCAGCTGGCCATTCCCTCCAGCCAGTACTGGCAGCTAAACGAGCGTCCGTTGAGGCGGGTATTGGCGGAGAGGAAAGAGTAGCAGAAGTCTTCCGGAAGCACTCATTTTCAGCAGAACATCAAGTTTTCCACGATTTATCTCCCGCATGGTCTGAAAATTTTCAAATGGATACGTTTGGGCTGACTCCTTGGGGTGGTGTGGTTTTAGAGGTAAAAAATATTGGCGGAAGCCTGGAGTTCAAGGACAATCCTCCTCAATTAATTCGAACACGTGAGGATGGACACAAGGATGGTTTTGAGAATCCTGTTGTCCAATTGGAAAGAAATCGTGGGTTAATTAGTGATTGGTTTCTGAATCGAAACATCTCGCTCCCAATCTACGGGGCAGTCGTTTTGGCTTACCCGAAACAAATGGTTACCGTTCCCCCTGCAAAGACTAAAATCTTGTTCCCCAGCTTAATCCCCTCATTTATGAAAAGCATCCCACAACAAGCAAATAAGTTGGACCAAGAAACCCTTCATTGGCTGTCTGCCGAACTTCTAAAAAGTCATCAACCATTTATCCCAAAACCGATATGCGCGGCCTACGGTATTCCTTTAGAGGATTTTCGTTCTGGGGTGAGGTGCTTGCCATGCGGCAGGTTTGGCATGGTGAAGCTGCCCCGGACCTGGTGCTGCCCATATTGTGGAGCGAATGATCATCTTGCCCACCTTAGGACTTTACGAGAGTGGTTTTTGATTTGTAATAGGACCATCACGAATAAGGAATGCCGGGAGTTTTTGGGAGTTGATGATATCCATACGGCCAAACGCATATTGCTAAGTATGAATTTGCGAAGCCAAGGGACTTATCGAGATCGTTGTTATTTTATGGATTTTAGCTGTAAAAACCTCAGCCAGAACCAGGAAACCATAATAATTCGCAAGTGAGGAGTAGTTTCGCCAGTAAAGTGGACTTATCCGCCAGTAAATAGCGCCTACCCGCCATTATTGGATGCGTATCCGCCAGTTATTTCGGCTTACGCCAGTAAAGTGTGCTCATTCCGCCAGTAAATAGCGCCTACCCGCCAGTATTGGATGCTTATCCGCCAGTTATTTCGGCTTACGCCAGTAAAGTGTGCTCATCCGCCAGTAAATAGCGCCTACCCGCCAGTATTGGATGCGTATCCGCCAGTTATTTCGGCTTGCGCCAGTAAAGTGTGTTCATCCGCCAGTAATTGGCTCTTATCCGCCAGTAAACCACACCACTCAAAAAGTTTCTGAAAGCGTGTAACCGCTCTCTCATAGTGATATGATAATCATGAATTCATCCAAAAAAGGGGAGTGTAGTGCAATTGAAAAACGAACTCATTGAAAGATTTACTTCCTATGTAAAAGTGGACACACAATCCAATGAAAACAACGAAACTTGTCCATCAACAGAGGGGCAGTGGACATTAGCTCGCATGCTTGTCGAGGAATTACAATCCAACGGGATGCAAGAAGTTACAATCGACGAGAACGGCTATGTGATGGCGACCTTACCGTCAAACACAGAAAAAGAAGTGCCCACCATCGGCTTCCTGGCCCATGTCGACACTGCCACGGACTTTACCGGAAAAGGCGTTAACCCGCAAATCGTCGAAAATTATGATGGCAACGAAATCGTCTTAAATGAGGCGCTAAAAGTTGTGATGTCTCCGAAGGATTTTCCAAGCCTACCCGACTATAAAGGACACACCCTAATCACAACTGACGGAACCACATTGCTTGGAGCGGACAACAAAGCTGGCATCACTGAAATCATGACAGCAATGGCTTACCTGATTAACCATCCGGAAATTAAGCACGGTAAGGTCCGCGTTGCGTTCACCCCAGATGAGGAAATTGGCAGAGGTCCACATAAGTTTGACGTTGCGGCCTTCCATGCGAAGCATGCTTATACCGTCGATGGCGGTCCGCTAGGGGAGTTAGAATACGAGAGCTTCAACGCGGCAGCAGCGAAAATCACGATCAAAGGTAACAATATTCACCCCGGTTCCGCAAAAGACAAAATGGTCAACTCAATGAAAATTGCGATGGAATTACATAGCCAACTTCCAGCACAGGAAGCTCCAGAACATACTGAAGGATACGAAGGCTTCTTCCATCTGCTATCATTCAATGGTGATGTCGAACTAACAAAGCTCCACTATATTATCAGAGATCATGACATGGAAACCTTCAAGTCGAGAAAAGCGTTGATCGAAAACATCGTCAATGGACTCAAGGCCAAATACGGCACAGACACCATCAATCTTGAATTGAACGATCAATATTACAACATGGGTGAAAAAATCAAGCCGGTCATTGAAATTGTCGACATTGCCCATGAAGCGATGGTGAACTTAGACATTAAGCCAATTGTTAAACCAATCCGCGGCGGCACCGATGGCTCCCAGCTTTCTTACATGGGACTGCCAACCCCAAATATCTTTACAGGCGGCGAAAATTTCCACGGCAAATTTGAATTTATCTCCGTGGATAATATGATCAAAGCTACCAACACCGTCATTGAAATCATAAAATTGACAGAACAAAAAGCGTAAATCACACAATAAAGCTAACCTTACATGAACCATGCTTACTATACACAAAAAAGCTAACCTTGCATGAACCAAGGTTAGCTTTTTCATAAAATAAGAGCTGCTGCGCACTGTTGAAGACTCGAAACAGTTTCTTCAAGCTGGGTGTTTAGTTGCTCAACAGACCATTTCCCGCCGTTCTCCACTAGGTCCTTCTGAATCAGCAGGATCATCCACATCGAAAACACAGACGCAAATAAATAATACTCTTTGAAAAAACAATCTCGATCGATCTCAAACTTAACCAGATTTAGATAGGACTCCAAGATTCGATCCCTAAGTGGACTCGTTATTTTTTTCGGGAAGAGGGGATGCGACATATCGATGAGATGGTACAAATCCCAGTGCGGTGAATTAATATGAGTATGCTCCCAGTCCAAAATCTTCAATTCATCGCCGACGATTGCAAAATTCCCCGTATGTAAATCGCCATGAGTTAATACCTTTTTTTCCAAAAATTCTAAGTGATTAATTTGTGAGAAAATAGCATCGATGAGCTCTTCCTCGATTTTTAACGAAGGCAATAAACGGTAAAACTCCTTCTTTTTCACACAAACAGCTGATACTATTTGCTCTATTTTTGGCTTCAATCCTGTTAACGGGACATTTCCTAATTCCTCAATTGGGAGCGAATGCCACCACGCCACCCATTTGATCACACCTAGTACACTTTCTTCATTAAATTCGTGGGAGAGTGGGCCAAGATCCTCAAGGATCATCCAATTTAATTCAGTCCGTTCACTTATCGAGCAGGAGATAATTTTTGGATAAATTGCTGGAAATATGGGAAGAATATGTTCATGGACCCAGACCTCTTTGCCTAACTGGCCATCGTTTGTCAGTGGTTTAAAAATATAGCTAGTTGATGGAGTTAGATAGAATCTCTCCACAAATCTCCCATTCATCCCCTTATAGAGGATTTCTTTTTTGAGGATGATCTCCTCATTTAATTTCCCGTTGGCCCGGACAATATTGTTAGGCATTACCATCGGCTCACCACCGTATCTATTAATAGTTTCATAGATTTATTTATTTTCAACTATGACTATAATGTTTATTCTTATTCACAACAAATGAAATGCATTACAGAATATTTCCGACTTGTTTGGTCAAAATAACATTGGTTCGATTTTTCAAGGAGGTTAGGCAGAATGGATAACAGAAGTACACACGAATTTGTAGAACAGCTGCATGAAAAACAGGAAAAAGATAAGAAAAATAAAGAACGGCAAGCAACAGGCCAAAAAAGTCAAAGGATGCCTAATAAACAGCATTAATTACGAAAAAGGACCAAACCTCTCAGCCGCGCATAGGCGGTGTGTGAGGTCTGGCCCTTTTAAATTACTTATTCATGTTTGCAAGAAAACCGCCAAGTAAGTCGTCGATATCCGGCTCGACTTCGTTTTCCTCTTCTTCAATTAACGGTTGCTTTTCTTTTGCACTTTCCCAATCAAACTCACTGAGGTCATCTTCCATATCACTTAAGTCGATAGGGGAGGTCGGGACCTCCTTACCTACAGCGACCTGCAGATAACTTTCATCTCTTTGAAGTTCCTCGGGAAATACTTCTTCCTGAAGGTACAAAGCTTCGTCGATATCGATTGAATGACTATTTAATGAAGCAAGCAGCGAAGTCGAACGGACTGGGTCAGAAATCAGCTGATAAAGAATACTTCCCAGCAAGGCTTCTGAATGCTCATGCTTTAACCAATTTCGCTGGGCTTTCGTTAACTTCTGGGGGAGGGGGATCGTAATTGTCTCCTTTTCCCTCGAAACAGAACTACTCACACCTTGCATCACAAACTCAGCAATTTTACTGGAAAAATTCCTTCTTTCTGTATCCTTCAACTTTTGTAAATGTTTTAAAATATGGTCAGGTGTATCAGAGGGGATACGAAAGGATATCGCTTGACCCCGCTGAACCTCATTTTGGGCTGCTTTTTTCATATAATCACCTTACTTAGCTTTTTACAGGTTCAACTCTAACTGGTTTTTGTTTCTCTGCTTTACGAACAAAGTCGTTGATAAGTTTATAATAAGCATTGGCCATCATCCAAATACTCTCTTTTTCATCTTCAAAGAAATCTATATTATAACCTTCTAAATTATTATTTAACGTTTTAAGATATTCCTTTAAGACATTGGCTCCGCCACCCACAAAGTAGCAAATTTCTGTTTGCGAGTTTCTCTGCCAAACATTACGTAATAAACGATATTGCTTTTTAGCTAAATCAAGCAGGATTCGATCGGTAATATCATGAACGCTTGTACGGCTTCCTTTAACCATAATATGATTACGATCGCTTTTCTTAGTGATAATCTCAACCACATCACGACGGCTATCAAGTTCGACTCCATGCTTTGTTCTAATCTCTTCGCGAATGGCTTCTAATGATTCTGAAACCCCTAGATTAAACCCTTGTGCTTTATCATCATCAACATTACGATTTTTGATGACTGCAATATCAGTTGATAATCCGCCGATATCTTGAATTAAGATACGCTTATCAATAAGTTCCTTATTGATTATTTTCCCGCTGTTGTCCAAAACAAGGTTAATAAATGCAGCGAATCCTTCAGGATATACTTTTACTTCTTCAAATTTAATATTTACTTTCAATCCTTGGTACTTTGGTGTGACAAGGAATTCAACTTGATGAACGGAACCAACTAATTTAGAACGATAGCCAGCATCCTTGCCTTCTTTTACTTCACGAAGGGGAAGACCTGTTCCCAATGTATAGTTAGCATCAATCACATTTTTAGTTCGTGGGAAAGCATGTGAATTATTTTCCTTTACTGCGTCTAAAGCTAATGTTGCAAAAAGCATAATTAACGTTTGATCTTCCTCTGATTTGCTGCTGCCAGGGTCTAGTTCTGTGGCGTTAATACTTTTAGTAGCTAAATTACCAATACGATAAATTCCGTTGTTCTCTTTTAAAGCAGGGGAGTGGACTTTGATGTGAATTCCATCCAATGGATTTTTATTATCAAGTTCTTCAATCCCAATAACAGGTCGATCTTCTGTATCCCTAGCAATAATGTTAGGAATATTCAATTCATAGTCCAGTTCTCCGAAAATGGCCTTAATGGAGTCATTCCCAACATCAATAGCTGCAACTCTGGATTTAGTCATAAACATCATTCCTCTTCATTTATAGATTTATTTTTTTATAGAAGTTATGTAATTTTAGTTACACCTTTAAGGGTATAGAAGATTGATAGATTCTTCAATGATTTATAAGTAAAAAAAATATAACTGTAAAAATGTAAACAACATGTAAACTTCAGGAAGATGTAAACATTATTGTATACAACGATAACAAATTTGTAAACATCCTGCATTTCCAAAATGTACACGATTTTGTATACATGTAAACACTTTCGTAAACACAAAGTATACAAATTGTAAACAAGTACACATAAACTGCAAACATGTATACGATAATGTATACAATCATACAATTAACGTAAACATGTATGCAAAATTGTATACTTGCCAATGACACCCTGTCCGATCCACCCTATTTTAATCATTACTTTCCTTAGAAAAAAAGCACACCATAAGGAGCACTTTAACTATTAATTTCTCATGAGGGAGGAAGAAGGACACAGGTCCCCTACTCTTCAAACATCGAATTGGCAACCATATCTTTTCCTACATATAAAGAACTACCATTTCTCCTTGTAATTTTACCAACCCGTCACTACTTCATTTTTACTATTAAGTTTGTATTCCTCTAACAAATTGGAACTATTTGAATCAACAGCCTCTTCTTTGTCGAGATAATCCCACTGATTGTTGCTGACAAGAGCTTGAGGATTATTATTCATGTTATATCATCGAGAACGCATCATCTGCCTTCAGAGCTTATCTAGCCAGTCTTCATGAGACGAGGAGTATCCAAACAACAACATTCCCCACCGTCCGCTAGCCAGCCTGGTTTCAGGTATTCCTGTTATCAAATTTTTTGTAAACAATGATTACAAACATGTATACACTGCGCCATTACGCGATGTGTACGAGTTTGTATACAAGTTTACACATTTGTAAACACGAAGTATACAAAACGTAAACATGTATACGAAAATGTAAACTTTTCGATTTACCCCCACAGTCCGCTCTCACATAGATTTATGTTCCCCTCCCCTCTTCTAAAATCGTTAACTATTAAACTATTAAACCAGCCTTCTTGTAAATATTTAATCTATAAATTTGTTATTAATTAGCGAAGAATTGAAGATTATCACTATTTTTGTCGTAATATAATTTTAATATTCACAACATTCAGTCACTATTGTATGATTAAAAATGCACAATATACACATTAATTAGGGAGAATACGTTTGGTAAAGAAAAATCGAGCACTGAAGGTTTTTTCTAGTATTACCGCAAGTACGATTGTTGCTTCCAGCTTGTTTGTTGGAACGCTGGGAGGCTCTACCTTAGCACCAAAGTCCGCAGCAGCAGCTACAAAAACGTGGACTATACATTGATGATATCTCAATTACAGCAGGTACTAACACTGTTCTTGATGATGATGCTGAAGGCGTATCTAAATTCACATTAGATGGTTTTACTAAAGACAAAGGTAAATTCCTTTCTAAACATTACTATTTACTAGAATGGAGAACCCATAACGGTGTTGACCAAGGCCTAGCTCATATCCGTCGTGGAGCAAGCTTAATGTCCTATGATCCAGGTCTTGTTGTCTGGTATGTTGATGAAACCTATGACAACAACTGGACTGGAATACACCCAGGAGACGGCTTCTTAGGAGTCGTAGACGCCGACCAGCATACAACCTATTGGAGTGATAAAGCCGTTGCGGCTACTCGTTACCAAGTCCATGATGCGGCATTTGGGCTTAGCAAAACAGATAAAATGTTCTTAGACTATTCTAATATCCCAGGATTTGGTGTCACAATGAAAGATAACTTCTCTCAACGTAACCCATTATTTGATGACAGCGCAAACTACAGTAACTCTGGACTCGTTGATGCTGGCCGTAAGGTGCCAAATTACGGATTAAAATTCCGTGTGGTTGGGGAAAGTCCTGATGGTACAGTAGGTAAAGTCTTAATCTTCAAATAAACTAATAAAAAACCTACCTTCAGAAGCTTCTGAGGGTAGGTTTTTGCTTGTCTATGTCCATTAAATATTCAGGCTTTACTGCAAAAAAAAGCACCTGCAAGAGGCACTTTAAGGTATCTATTAATCTATGAGGCATTATATCCTGCCAACCTATTTACCCTTCACTCATCGCGCTAGCAACCATGTCAGCACCTACATACAGGTAATACCATTTCTCCTTATAATTCAACCAACCAGTCACTACCGACTCTTGACTGCTAAGTTTGTATTTTTCCTCTAATAAATTGGACCGATTTGCCGTTACTTCTTCATTTTTGCCGAGGTAATCCCACTGACTATTGTTGGCAAGAGCCTGAGTATTTTTCAAGACACCACTACCATTGAGATAGAACCAACGGCCTTCCGAATTGACCCAGCCCGTTTTCATCAATCCTGAATTATCGAGATAGTACCATTCTCCAGCATCTGCTAGCCAGCCAGTTTTCATGGCTCCACTGCTATCAAGATAGTACCGATTCTCAAGCATAGATAACCAACCTGTTTTCATTACACCTTTGTTATCAAGATAATATTCCTTCCCACCGTCTGCGACCCAGCCTGTTCTCATCGCACCTGTTTGATCGAGATAATATTTATTTCCATCATCGTCCAGCCATCCCGTTTTCATTTCACCTTTGTTATCGAGATAATATTTCTTATCACCCTGGGTTATCCAACCGGTTTTCATTACACCAGCTTCATCAAAGAAATACCTTTTTCCGTCTATCGACTGCCAGCCCGTTTTTACTTGGCCATCCACATAATAATACTTATTGCCGCTAAGTTCCACCCAGCCACTGCCATAACCGTTGGCCTTTGCAATCGAATCAAAGCTGCTATTTGAATGGGTGATGACTACCAATGTATACTTATTGACATGGCTATAAAGCCAACGTACTTCCGAATTGTGCATCCGTACACAACCTGAACTTGCATAAGTACCAATTGAATTTTCATTTGCATTCCCATGAATAGCATAGGTGGTACCATAGGTGCCCCTTGCTTCTAATCCCAGCCAACGATTACCTAGCGGGTTGCGAGAATCTCCACCCGGAATTTTCAATTTATAATAGGGGCGATTAACGATCTTAGTTACAATTCTAAAAGTTCCTTCCGGTGTAAGAGACCTTGATCTTCCAGTAGCAACGCTGAATGTTCTAACTAATTTACCACTATCATAGAATGCAAGGGTATTTGTCTTTTTATTAATAATAATTAACTGTGACCCACTGCTTGCATCTGCTTGGCCTGTAAATAAGAATACACTGAACAGCAAAACAAAAATAATAGATAGTTTTTTCATCGTAATCTCCCCAATTATGTAGTTTTTACTAAAAGTAACATATGTAATCAGAATATTTTGTCAAAAATTGGAGATAAAATGGTGATAATTTCCTGTCTATTTAGAAATTTAGTTTGTAAATCTTTACTTTTTCGACATATTACTTCTCATTCCATCTCTTAATAAATCCTATAAAAAAGGAGAAGAGAGGTAATCTCTCTTCTCTAGCTATGAAGATTATGTAAGTATTGTCACTGCAAAGAAAAAAACTTTACCCTACTTCTCTTTCATTGACATAATCTTACAAACTCAAGTTGTAACTCATCCTTATCTGCTAGGCAATTTCACCACAGATGAAAACTGTACATTTGTTGTATGCGCAGTTTGGTGCTGAATGGTTTTGCCGTTACGAAGGGTTACATCAACACTGTTTGCGACCGAATGGCTTCCTGATGCCTGGATCACTTGGCTTGGCTCTAAAGTAGCAGCTGTTTGATCCACACCACCACTTGCACTATTATCACCCAGGTCTACAGAAGTAGAACCTGATTGCGTTGCAGTTGCAGGTCCTGAAGTATTTGCAGCTTGTACTTGTGCACCATTGGCGCTTCCTGCATTTACTCCACTTGAACTGTGGCTAGTGGTTGATTGGATTCCAAAATACTTACTCCGAGATGGAGTAACACTTTGAGTTTGAGAAACCTCTGCAGCGCTAGCAGCACTGCCTATACCTGCAGTTAATAATCCAACTGCCAATAAAGAACCTACGCTTTTTTTCAACATAACCAAACCCTCCAAAGTTTTCTAATATAATCAAGAAATAATGACTGCACCATTTTTTAACAGAAAGCTCCATCCAGCAAAGTACCAGATGGAGCTGAATTCATTTTAAAGTCTATAAATTAATGTGCACTTTGTCCTTGAATGACAACTGAACTAGAACCTTGAGTTTGGCTGATGTTAGCACCAACCGCAGTTGCTGTTTGATTTTTAGTGCTGCTAGCAGCCTGTCTTTGTTTTGCACTACCAGAAGCAGCTTGTGCCTGTTGAGTAGTAGTTTCTGCTGCTTGAGTTTGATCATTATTTACCCCTGCAGTAGTAGCAGATTGGCTAGTAGCCTCAGCAGCTGCTTGGTCTTGTTCAACATTGCCTTCTCCAGCTTGAGTTTGAGTAGTTTCAGCTGCTGCAACTTGAGCTTGGTCGTTAGCTACGCCTGTAGCATCAGCTTCTTGAGATGTAGCAGTAGCGGCAGCTTGCTCTTGGTCCGCACCGGAGACTGCTGCTTGACCTTGAGTTGTTTCATTAGCTGCTACTTGTTCTTGGTCATTTGCTGCGCCTGTTGAAACTGCAACTTGAGCTGTTTCATTACCAGAAGCTTGCTCTTGATCAGTGCCTAATGCACCAGCTTGTTCTTGAGTTGTTCCATTAGCTGCTACTTGAACTTGATCATTGGCTACACCGGTTGTATCAGCCACTTGGGTAGTTTCGTTTCCAGCAGCTTGACCTTGGCTTGCACCGAAAGCTCCTTCTTGAGCTTGGGAAGTGGCATCCACTGATACTTGTGCTTGGTCGTTATTTTTTCCTTCAGCCCATGCATCTTGTTCTGTACTATTAGCAGAACCTTGACCTTGAACTACGCCTACTCCAACGGCAGCTTGGTCTTGTTCAGTAACACCTACAGCAGCTTGAACTTGATCATTCTTTTTGCCATCGGCAACAGCATTTTGCACTGAATCATTTGCTGATCCTTGAGCTTGAAGAATGCCTGCACCTAGCGCTAATTGGTCTTGTTCAGTTACTGTTGCATTTACTTGGGCTTGATCATTTTTATACCCATAAGCGTCTTGATATTGTGATGAACTGTTAGCAGAACCTTGTAATTGACCAATCAATAGGCCTGCTGCTGCTTGACCTTGAGAGCCAACATTAACGTTCGCTTGAGCCTGATCATTCTTGGCTCCAGTTGCCACTTGTGTTTGGTCGCCAACATTTGCAGAACCTTGAAGCTGGCCGATAAGCGCACCTAAAGCACCTTGAGCTTGCGCCCCTTTATTGACAGAAGCTTGACCTTGGCTGTTGCCAAAACCGCCAGCTGATTGATCTTGAACATTAGAATTTCCTGATCCTTGACCCTGACCAATTAAAACACCCAATGCACCTTGAAGTTGAGCATTTTTATTCTTGCTAGATTGGTCTTGGTTATTAAATGCACCGCTTGTATTTTGATATTGAGCAGTCCCGCTTCCAGAGCCTTGAGCTTGCAAAATTAGCGCGCCCAATGCACCTTGGCCTTGAAGTGAAGTATCTTTAGAACTTTGTTTTTGTTTTGATTTAAAATCATTGGCTGCATTTTGATCTTGAATCGATAGTTTTGATGCCCCTTGATTTTGGCTAATAAGGGCACCAGCTGCTCCTTGAAGTTGAACAGATGTTTTTGACGCCTTTTGTTTTTCCTTTGTTTTAAAGGAATGTGCAGCCGTTTGGAATTGGCCTGTTGCATCACCAGCTCCTTGATTCTGCGATATAAATGACCCTAACGCAGCACTAGCTCCATATTGGTTAGAATTGGCGACATGTTTTTGGTTTACACCATAAGATGCAAAAGCAGAGGTAGAACCAAGTAAAGTTCCTGCAATCACACCTACGCTTACTACCTTCTTCATGTTAAGAACGTTTTTAATTTTCAAATAATTTTTCACCTTTCATTCCTCCACTATAAATATTTGGAAATTTGTTTCCCAAACTTAGTATACGACCTTCCTATGTCGTAAGAAAAACCCCATATTCGTCCATTTTTTCCATATAAAGAACAAAATTCGTTCGTTATTAAGGTGTATCTCTCTTTTTCTTTATTTTTCATTTTTTTACCACAAAATGAAAATATAGCTTAACTACCGATAAAACTACCGATATATAGTGATTAGAAGAACTTTTTGTTCTATATAGAGAACAAAAACATTGATATCATACACCCTAGAAAGAAATTAACATGTGATCTCAGGAAGCTCTGGTTAATTGCTGTTAAGTTGGGAAAAATTTGCGATTTATTTATGAAATTTAATGAACTGAATAATTCGGTAAAAAAAATGAGCGTAATATTGACAGTGTCAATATTACGCTCATATAACATCCATTTTAAACTGGTAATCTTGTATTCTCTTTTTAAGGAACGGTTAAACCCTTTTCCTTCTAATTAATACGAATACTGAGCCCGCTGTAACCAAAAGCAACCCAAAGATAAGGTAATTATAGGTATTTGAAGCTGTAATCGGCAGTGAATTTGCCTTATCTGACACTGCAGCTGTATAAATTACATTTTCTGGTTTAGATTCAGCCAGTTTTTGTACTTCTGTTTCAGTGGTTGGCGATGGTACTTGCCCATTTTCAACTGGAGGTGAAGTTACTACATCTCCTCCATTACCGCTATCTTGTGGCGGATTTTCATTTTCTCCTGCAGGCGATGTTACCGGGTCTCCTCCATTATCTCCGCCTTGTGGCGGATTTTCATTTTCTCCTGGAGGCGGTGTTACCGGGTCTCCTCCATTATCTCCGCCTTGTGGCGGATTTTCATTTTCTCCTGGAGGCGGTGTTACCGGGCCTCCTCCATTATCTCCGCCTTGTGGCGGATTTTCATTTTCTCCTGGAGGCGGTGTTACCGGGCCTCCTCCATTATCTCCGCCTTGTGGCGGATTTTCATTTTCCCCTGGAGGTGGTGTTACTGGATCTCCTCCATTATTTGGATCTGGCTTGTCATCATTATTAAACAAATTCACAAAAAATGTAATCCCTAAAAAACTGCTCATTGTTGTCTCAAAACTTTGTAATTCTTCATTAAAATGAACCATTGCTGAATTTTCAACAACAAGATTTCCCCAATCAAATTGCTTCTCATATTTATGTTGAGGTGCATCGCTGATTTCTGTACCATCTAATTTAAACTGATGATAATACAAATCAACCAACTCATTATTTACGACAATTTCTTGGAATAGTTTTACCATACTGCTAACGGAATCCTTGACAATCTCAACATAGTTTCTGGTTGTTACACTCACTCCAGTTTCTACGATTTTCTTTAATGTATCGACCACTTTACTTTTGACCTCTGCTGTTTGGGTTTGTTCCACCTTTGCAGAACCAGAAGTGCTCAAATATTGATTTTGCAGTGCTTCTATTGTGGTTTGCTGCTTCTGATCATCCACCTTTGTTTCAGAGGCGCTAAGCTGCTGTCTTTGGTTGATGCCCACGCCTGTTAACTGCTCCTGGAAGAAAACAGCTTGTTCTTCTGCGGTTATTGATTGTGACTGGCTTGTCTGAGTATTTGTCCCTTGATTTTGTGATAGAGGATCTCCTAAAGGTAAAGTGACCTCTTGAGTTTGACCAGATGTTACATCGATCTCCTGCTTTTGGTCTGCGTCTACTTTTTCAGACGAAATACCTGATTGCAGTTGACCAGCCTCTATTTTAGTGATTTGGCTTTGGTCTAAGTCTCCATTTACATCACTATCAAGTTTGTCATTACAGGAAACAGATGCACTGACGGATTGCTCTTGACAAACTGCATCATTCGCCACTTGGTTTTGGACAACCTCTGCCTCACCATTTACAACTTGTGATTGATTACCGTATGTGTCTGTTGATTGGTTCTGATCCATAGTATCTTCAGAAACGGCATCTTTCTGTTCACTTGTGGCAGGCATATCTTGTCCTGCATCTGATGGTGCAACTTGATCCTGCCCAGCCGTATTTTCATTTTGCTGTTCGGTAGATCCAATTGGTTCTTCTGCTAGTGTCGATGTCTGACTTAATTCGACATCTACAACTTCCTCCGGCGAATCTGATGGAATAGTAGCCTCTGCGTACCCAGCAATGCCATCATTAGCAGCAACTATTTCATCTGCAGCTGCATACCCAGTATGTAATCCCATTGTAGAGAATTGGAATAATAAAATAGCAAGAACGAGCTTTTTAAGCATCCTTTTCCCTCCCTTCAAATAAAATATATCGAACGTTAGGTTCATTATATGGAACAGAATTTAAAAATAAAATCCCTGTTTTTTGGCGTTTTCCACTATAAAGAACACTTTTTGTTCACTATAATACGTTTTTCTTTCATTTTCTTATATTTTCAATTTTTAAAATCAATGGTTTAAAAGATCATATTCTATAAAAAACATAAAACGGTGTCAGGCACCGAGGACTTGAAAAAAGGCCAGCAGTTGGGTATGGTAAACTTACAATTCTCCACTTAAGGGTGTGTATCATGCGTATTAATAAATTTATTAGCGAGTCTGGCAAGGCATCTAGAAGAGGAGCAGATAAGTTAATTAGTGAAGGAAGAGTTACGATTAATGGGAAAGTTGCGGTGATCGGGAGCCAGGTTGAGCCCGGGGATGATGTCCGTATTAGCGGCAGCCCAATTAAAGTGGCTAAAAACTATGTCTATATCGCTTTAAATAAACCCGTTGGGATTACCAGCACTACAGAAAGGCATATAAAGGGAAACATCATTGATTTGGTCAATCATCCCTTACGGATTTTCCATATTGGCCGCTTAGATAAAGAATCAGATGGGTTAATTCTCTTAACGAATGATGGAGATATCGTTAACGAGATTTTACGTGCCGAAAATAAGCACGAAAAAGAATATATCGTGACAGTCGACAAACCGATTACACCTGAATTTTTAAAGAGGATGGCAGCGGGTGTGGAAATTCTAGATACAAAGACATTACCATGTAAAGTAACGCAATTGTCTAAATATGTATTTCAAATCATCTTAACACAGGGGCTAAATCGGCAAATCCGCCGAATGTGTTCTGCCCTTGGCTATGGAGTTGTCAGGTTGCAGCGGACGCGAATCATGAATATTCATTTAGGCAATCTACCGATCGGACAGTGGCGCGACCTATCTAAGAAAGAACGCAATCAATTGTTTGCAGAATTAAACTATCAGCCGAAAGAATGGTAAAATAGAATTATGTTTTTTATTTGGAAACCTTTGAGGTGGATCATTTGGATATTGGATCAAAAATCCGTGCAATACGAAATAGAAAAAAAATCACCATTGCGCAAATGTGTGAGGGGACTGGACTTTCAAAGGGATTTATCTCAAATGTCGAGAACAATAACACCTCACCATCGATTAGTACTTTGCAAACCATTGCAACCTTTCTTGGTATCCCTTTACCTTATTTATTATTAGAAAAGAAGCAGCATATGCGCGTCGTTCGAAAGGCTGAAAGGACTCACTCCACCTTTAACCATTTGAAGGTTGAGCATCTAACCTCCAAAGGTGGATTAAGAATGATGCTGGTCGAATTCCCTGCTGGTGCTTCCATGGGTGAATTAAATGCCCATGAAGGAGAAGAATGTCATTTGGTTTTGGAGGGAAAAGTCCTGGCCGAACAAGGCGAAGACTCGATGATCATTGACGAAGGCGATTCCTTCAGTTGGAACGCTAGTGTCCCGCATTTCGTAAAAAATATTGGTGATGGTAAAGCTGTTGTGTTAATTTCCATCTATTCTGATAGCGAATTAAATGACATTTTCTAAAAACGGTTAGCTTTCCCTTAGAAATTCACAATAAAAAAGGCTGACAAAGAGGAACAACAGATTCCATATTTCTCATCCTTTTTTATTTTCCCTAATCTACTTTCATATCATTGATTACTTCATGTGCTGCCCTCTCACCAGTCTCGACCGCCCCATTTAAATAACCAGGAAACTTAATCGAAGTGTGCTCACCGGCAAAGAGGATATTGCTTTCCCGCTCTCCCAAAATACCAGCAAATTTCGTATATTGGCCAACTTTCCAATAGGAATAAGCTCCTTTACTCCATTGGTTACTTAGCCAATGGTCTACGGTTGCTAAACCATTCCATTTATTATTACTTCCAGGCAATACAGGGTCAAGCTTGTCCAAAAATTCTTTCGTCTTCTCTTCTAATTCTCGATCTGTGTAAGCAAGCAGTTGCGCCGCTGTTTCACCTCCTAGGAAGTTAACAAGAATTCCTGAATTACCTGGTTGAGATCGAGAGGATTCAAAGGTCTGTTGATAGCCTGTATCCGCAAATGTTTCACCATTATTTCCAAGCACATTCCAGAACCGATTAACAAATTGTACATGAAGTTTTGTGTTTACCCCCATTCCGAGCTCTTCAATTGCTGTTTCTTTTAACGGACGAAATCTTGCATTCTGATAATCTATCGTTCTTAAAATACTAAAAGGGAGAGCAAGAATAACTTTATCGGCTATGACCTTCCATTCCCTTTCTTTATTTCGAAAAACGAGCGTTATTTGATTTTGAATGGACTGTTCAATCTTAATCAATTGGGCATTACATACGATTTGACCATGAAGTTTTTTTGCTAATAAAGCAGGGAGCTGGTCATTCCCACCCCTTATATGAAAGCACTCATCTGAATCACCATACATTCGAAAGGGCTCATTTTGTGCAAATCCTAACATATAAAGTAGATTTAAGGCACTTTGCTGGTGAGCATCAGCTCCATTTTCAATGGAATAGGCAAGGGCAAGTAATTTACCAAATCTTGAATGGATGCCTTCTTGTACGGTTTCATTGATATAATCGACTATAGACATATGATCGAGTTCAAATCCTCGCTCAGTATAACTATTATAAAGGGTCGTTTCACCCACTGCTTTCAGATCCTTTTGTAGTTTAGGGAGGATTCTTATAAAATCATTCGTTACTTCATCAAAGGAATAAGGGCGTTGATCAAAAAAATAAAATGGTTTGGTGTCAACCGGTTCTGCCATGATTAAATTATCTAATTCTAATCCCAACTCTTTGGCGAGTTCTTGAATTTCGATATGGCAGGTATCTATTAATTCCCCGCCACGCTCGACAATTTGCTTGTCGTTGAAGTACCCTCTTCTTGTCCAACAACGTCCCCCAACCCGATCGGTCGCTTCATAAATAGTTGATGTGATCCCAGCCTGTTTAAGTCGATACGCACTCGTGAGACCTGCCAATCCCGCTCCTACAATGACGATCCTAGGGGCAGCCTTTCCACCCTCATTCGTATACTTTTGTGGCGTGAGTAGAGCCTTTTGTAAATGATTATTATCTAGTGTAATAGCTTGTCCAGTACATAATGGTTTCTTCATTTCAGTACCTGCCAACAAAAAAGATTTCTGCAGGATACTTGCCAATGGCGTTCGTGCCAAGAAAAACCAGCCCCTTTATGCAAAAATAAAACCATGCTAAATGATCGATTAACTATCGTGTAATAGTAATTACAAATAAAATATGCATGGTCTGTTGATTTGCTTGAGGCAAGAAGCCTGTTTCCAGATTTATTTTTTACCGCTACTTCGATATGGCTGTTGCCGCTACTGTTTAAAAATTGCCTATTACTAAACCCATGTGTCAAAATAGGGAAGAATAGGTAATAATAGTTTCACTCATTCTGGTAATGATGTTGGAAGAAATAGTCGAAGTCTAATTACATACCGACATCATTCGCCAAGTTCTACAAATTGGAGGAAACAAATGATGAGAACCATTAAATTAGGAAGCAGTTCACTAGAGGTGCCTGTCGTAGCTGTTGGCTGCATGCGTATTAACTCTTTAGAACAGCCTGAGGCTGAGCGCTTTGTCCAAACCGCACTAGAAGAAGGGGCTAACTTCTTCGACCATGCGGACATCTATGGCAGCGGAACATGCGAAGAAATTTTTGCAGATGCCATCCACATGAACGCGGAAATTCGTGAAAAAATCATCCTGCAATCCAAATGCGGTATTCGCAAGGGAATGTTTGATTTTTCGAAAGAATATATTTTAGAATCAGTTGACGGAATATTGAAACGGCTGAACACCGAATATCTTGACGTTCTCCTTCTGCACCGCCCTGATGCACTGGTCGAACCTGAAGAGGTGGCAGAGGCCTTTGATAGCCTTGAGAGATCGGGGAAAGTGCGCCATTTTGGTGTCTCCAATCAGAATCCGATGCAGATCCAACTGCTCCAGAAATTTGTAAAGCAACCACTTGTGGCTAACCAACTGCAATTAAGTATTACCAACGCCAATATGATTTCTAATGGGATCAATGTAAACATGGAAAATGATTCTGCAATTAACCGGGACGGCAGCATCCTCGATTTTTGCAGACTAAATGATATTACCATTCAACCTTGGTCTCCATTCCAATATGGATTCTTTGAAGGAGTATTCCTTGGAAACGACAAATTCCCAGAATTGAATCAGCAGATCGATGAAATTGCGGCCAAATATGAAGTGAGCAACACGACCATCGCTACCGCCTGGCTTTTACGTCATCCGGCCCACATGCAGCCTGTGATCGGAACGATGAATATCGACAGGTTAAAGGACTGCTGTAATGCAAGCCAAGTTCAGTTAACACGTGAAGAATGGTACCGTATCTATCGTGCAGCAGGCAATATTCTCCCGTAAATAAACACTCCAAAAAACAGGCACAGCGAATGCTGTGCCTTGTTTAGATGGGAAATTAGTTTTTAAAGCAAAAAATAAATGGTATTTAAGGAAAATAATAGGATGATATAAACTTCAAATTCATTTTATGTAACACTATTGTAAAAATAGAAGTAACGCGCCCAGATAGGACTACTACTGGGTCTTTTGCATTTTAGGAGCCTTGAAGGGTGGTATTTTCAAATTATTAGATGAATTTAGAAATATTATCGCAATAATATTGCCACGGATGTAAACGATTTAACATCTCCCTGTTCTTTGTGTCAGAAAATTCTATGTTACGATGATAAAAACTTAGCAACCAAAGAACATGGAGGGTAAAAGAATGCTTAAAAGAATTATATCAATAATAGCAGTTGCTGTACTCTCAGTAACTGTAAGTGCTAATGTACAAGCTGCAACAGTAACAGTACAAAAAGGAGATACCCTTTGGGATCTATCACGCGCAAATAATACATCTTTAGAAAATATACAAAAGTTGAATCATCTTACTACGGACCTAATTCACCCTGGAGACGTACTAACCATTGCACCAGAAAAACATTATGCTGTTAAACAAGGTGACACTTTATGGGACATTGCCATGGATTATCAGGTAACTGTTTCGCAACTTAAAGAATGGAACAAATTAACTACCGATCTCATCCATCCTGGATTAAATCTATTAATCTATGAAGGTTTAAATACGACTAATACTACGGTAACAGAAAAACAAACGAAGCCTGCTGCACCTACAGCATCAGCAAAGCCTGCAGCGCAAGCACCAAAGGAAAGTGAACCCGCGGTAGAAGCTGCATCAACTACTAATACAAGTTCAAGGGAAATTACAGTGAAAGCTACAGCCTATACAGCTTCGTGTGAGGGATGTTCTGGTACTACGGCAACTGGAATTAACCTTATTGATAACCCAAATAAAAAGGTCATCGCCGTTGACCCATCTGTTATACCGCTTGGCAGTAAAGTTTATGTAGAAGGCTATGGTGAAGCAATCGCTGGGGATACAGGTGGAGCCATTAAAGGCAATCGAATTGATGTCTTTATTCCTGCTGAACAAGATGCCATCAATTTTGGGGTAAAACAATTAAAGGTAACCATTTTAAACTAACATACCCGTAAGTTAGCCAGAAGATTCAAAGGACCCGAAATATCATTTCGCGGTCCTTTTTCATTTAACATAACGAAGATCAATATGTCCATTCTTCAATATTTGTTATTAAAGTGCTGGTTAATTGTTTGACATGTATGAAGGAGGGCAGCCGCTAGCTTCTCTTCATTGCCATAAAAACGAATGGAGGGGAGCGGAATCGAGATAGCGCTTAAATTTCCCATTCGATCAAAAATAACTGCGCCCACTGCACAAATTCCTTGAATGTGCTCTTCCCTGGCAAAAGCTACTCCCTCTTTACGAACCACTTCTAATTCCTTTAGCAGTTCATACCGGCTTGTAATGGTCTGATCATTGAACTGTTGCATATCCACCGGTAACAATTTCTCAACCTCAGCTATAGGTAAGGAGGCCAATATCGCCTTTCCGTTTGCCGTGCAATGTAATGGAAAAGACGCACCAGGTTGTGAAGTTGCTTGCAATGGATGCGGTGCGATTATTTGATCCACAAAAAGCACCTTACTGTTATCTAAAACGGACAGGTCTACCGTTTCATTAACTTGACGTGATAGTTCTATTAAAAATGGCCTGACTTCTTCTCTTAAATCACTCTGGACCGCAGCCGCTAGCAATGCAATCTCTGGCCCAAGACAGAAACCTTCATTAGCGGAAGCTGCTGCAACTAACCTCTCCTGTTCAAGAGCAGTCACAATTCTTTGAACCGTCGATCTGGCCAGACCTACTTCTTTAGCAATTTTCGATAGGCTTAATCCTTTTGGATGGTCTCTAAGAGCCCTTAGTATTTTAGCCGCACGAGAGATCACTTGAATATTGGATGTTTTCGTTTGATCCTGTTTATCGTTGTTCAAAAATATGAACTCCTTCCTCCAATCTATTCATTCTATTATAACTGAAATTGGTCAAATGGCATCCAGTTTCTACAAAGGTGGTACTAATATAGTGTCACTGTCCATGCAAAAAAACCTATCACATACTGAATCTAATGGCGGATGTCATAGGTTTTTTTTAATTTTTTAATCTAATTGATAATAACTGCAAACCACTTGTCCAACAGCTTTAGCAGCTACTAGGAGTGCATCTTCATCGATATCAAATTTTGGATGATGATTGAAATAAGGATTTTCTACTCCTTTTGGTGTACATGCGATGTAAAAGAAACAGGCAGGGAATTTTTCAGCATAATAAGCAAAGTCTTCGGATGGAGACATGGCTGGAAATTCGTTTACTTCTTTTATATCTTTATCATTCATGCTTCGTAAACTTTCTGCAACCATTGCCGTAAGCTCAGGGTTGTTGTATAAAGGTGGATAATCTGGAGCATAAGTAAGCTCGCATGTTACACCAAATTCTTCTTCAATTCCTTTTACAATCCGTTTAACTTCTTTCTCAATCGTTTCTTTTGTTTCTACAGTCATATACCGAATATCACCTTCAAGTTCGACGCTGTCCTTGATCACGTTGAATGTACCTTTTCCATCAAAAGATCCGATTGTGATCACACCGACATCGAATGGACTTAATCTGCGGCTAACAATGGTTTGAGCAGCTGTAACAAAATGTGCAGCAGCAACAATGGCATCGTTAGCTAAATGAGGAGAGGAACCATGTCCACCTCTTCCTTGAACTTTCAATTTCATGTAAGCTCGTCCATTGAAGGAATACCCCGCATGATATCCTACTGTTCCCGCAGGTCCCATCGGTAGCAAATGAATGCCATAAATGGCATCTAAGTCGTCAATCAAGCCAGATTCGACAATACTTTTTGCCCCACCTGGCGGAACTTCTTCTGCATGTTGGTGAATAATTTTGATGGTACCTGGGATGGAGTCTTTTAATTGAATTAAGCAATCAGCTAAAACTAACAGGTAAGCTGTATGTCCATCATGTCCACACGCATGCATAACGCCTTCATTCTTTGATTTAAACGGTACATCCGTTTCTTCTACAATTGGAAGTGCATCAAAGTCAGCGCGAAGACCAATGGTGTTTCCAGGTTTTCCACCTTTAATCGTTACAATCATACCATAACCATTTCCAACATTCGTTTGGATGTCAACATCTTTCCCTTTATAAAAATCTGCAATATACTGAGCCGTTTTCTCCTCTTTAAAAGAGATCTCAGGATTTTCATGTAAGTGGCGGCGGATTTCGATTATTTCTTCCTTACGTGATTCTAACATGCTTATTAATTCACTTTTCATCCTGTTCGTCTCCTTTTTTGATGGCAAAAAGAGTCGGAATAAATATATTCCATTTATACAACCAGCTTGATTAATTCACCTTTTGCCTGGACTTTCCCATCTATGGCTGGGACAACATCAACATATTGATTGGTATTAGTGATGACTACAGGAGTTTTTACATCAAAGCCTGCAGCTTTAATTTTTTCAATGTCAAATTGAATTAGCAAGTCGCCCTTTCTCACTGTATCCCATTGTTTTACTTGAGATGTGAAAAATTGTCCTTTTAAATTAATGGTATCAACCCCAATACAAATTAAGATTTCAGCCCCACCTTCTGATGTAATCCCAATGGCATGCTCGGTTGGAAATAGAGTGGTAACCGTTCCATCAACGGGTGAGATCACTTCACCGTTTGTGGGTTCAATCGCAATTCCTTTACCTACCGTCTCAGTTGAAAAAAGCGGATCGCTAATTTCACTTAATGGAACAATTTCCCCGCTTAATGGACTTAAAATGGTTTCTCTCTTTACATTCGCTAGTCCAAATTCTTTCGCCGTTTTGGCAGGGACTGCGTCGCTTTTCCCTTCATATCCAAATACAAGTGTCAGAACCAAAGCGATAACTAAAGCCGTTAAAGTCCCCATTAAATATAGTCCGATTGGTGTAAATACAGGAATCGACAAGAAACTTGGGAGAGCGAATGCCGTCCCTTTTACTTCAAATGCCCCATTTATTGCTCCGCCAATTGCTCCGGCTACTGCAACAAAAAGCATCGTTCGTTTGTAACGTACTAGGATACCGTATGTGATGATTTCTGTTGTACCTGCCAAGGCACTAGGGATAAGCCCTGATCCAGCTAGCGTTTTCAAATTTTTATCTCTCGTTTTAAAGAACACCCCAAGCCCCATCCCGATTTGAGCAAAAGGAGCTGCTGATATCATCGCACTAAGCGGATCACCGCCAGTCGCAAGATTTGCAATAAATATTGGAATTATGGCCCAGTGGAGGCCTAATATAGTCAGGAATGACCATGCAGCTCCCATCACCGTTCCCGTTAACATTCCACTTTTTGAACTTAAAAATTTGATAACCACAGCTAAGGCCCCGCCCACATATGTACCAAAAGGACCAAATACGAGTACGGTTAAAGGAACAATCACCATTAATGAGATAAGTGGATTTAGAAACATTTGTAAGTCTTTATAAATTACTTTTTTCAAAAACTTATCTAATACGGAATATATGGAAACAGCCATTAATATTGGAAAAACGGTTGCAGAATAATTCGCTAATATAACCGGAATCCCCAAGAAATCTACGTTTTGAGCATTTGCTTCAACTAAACCCGTATAATGCGGTTCCAAAAGTGCTGCACCGATCGCACCACCAACATAGCCGTTGGCTCCAAGTTTTAAGGCTAATGTAATCCCTAGAAAAACGGGGAAGAAATAAAAAACAGCATGTCCAGCTGCAGAAAGAATGGCATAGGTTCCGCTTTTAGCAGACAACCATCCTAATGTCGATAAAATAGATAATAAGGCTGAAATTAATCCGGATCCAGCGAGTACCCCTAAAATAGGCGCGAAACTTCCACTGATTGCTCCTAAAATTTTATTCATGACTGTTTCTTTTTTTTCTATAGAAGCATCATTCGTATTAATCGCATTCATTTTTTGATCTCCTTGTTTGGAATTTCACCTTAGATAAAACGATTTTTTATAAGCAGAAACCTTATCTTATGATTTCCGAAAAGGTAGAATTCAAACGAAGATAATCTTTTTTTAAAAATTTTTTAAAATATATAAAAGAACCTCTCATTACCAAACGAGAGGCTCAAATTTTAGCAGTTATTTATCGCTGGGTGTGAAAGTAAAGTTCCCCTTGTTCTTACTCAATAACATTCTCCTTAGAAGGATCAGCCAACTTCAATTGTGGCATTCAATTTAGTAACCTCTTTAATAGCTTCTTTCATCCCATCATTTTCAATTTTAATGAGATAATTTGTCACAGCCTCTGTTAACATTGGCACACTATTTAGGTCCATACCCCAAACTTTTTCATATGCAAGTACAGACATAACAATTTGTTTTAGACCACTCTCTGTATCGCCATAGTTTTCCCATAAGGATTTATATAAATCTAAAATATCTTGATCATCCTGCAGTTGTATTTCTTCTTCCCCTCTTTTTCCCTTGTAGTAACTGATTAAGGCGCTAAGGGAGAAGGTTAATTTTTTGGGAAGTT
Source organism: Neobacillus sp. C211 (assembly GCF_051842875.1). NCBI lineage: Bacteria > Bacillati > Bacillota > Bacilli > Caryophanales > Bacillaceae > Neobacillus > Neobacillus sp. C211. The sequence continues at coordinate 83,816 of NZ_JBPXRO010000017.1, read as the reverse complement.
CCTTCTTCTTGTCCAGATATTCAAGCAATGACGGTAAATCTCTTGTTTTAAACTTAGACATCGAGTTTAAGGCAATGCTGCTCAAATAGTGATTTACAAATGGATTCATAAACCTTTCAAGCACAGCTTCTGCAAAAAGCTTCAATTCTTGTTCCGGCAAATCTAAAACTGGAATAATTTCTTCATAAATTAACTCTTCCACAAACTTCTTGGTTATTTTATTTGTAACGGCTTCACCCACTGTTTCTAATCCGTATAAATAAGCGACAGGAGTCATGGCAGAATGGGCACCATTTAGAATTCTGACTTTACTTGTCCGATATGGAGTCATATCGCTGACAAATTTAACATCAAGACCTGCTTTATTAGTTGGAAATTCCTCTTTAATCCAATCTGGACCTTCAATGACCCATAAGTAGAATTGTTCTCCTACGACAACAAGATCATCTTGATATCCTAATTCTTCCGTGATTTCATTAATGGTGTCACTTGGATAACCAGGAACAATTCGATCAACAAGGCTACAACAGAATGTATTGGCTTCATGGACCCAATGAACAAATTCTTCTCCCAAATTCCAAGTGTGCGCATGTTGAAGGACGATTTTCTTCAGTTTTTCGCCATTTCGATCAATTAACTCACAAGGAATAATGATAAATCCTTTGTTTTTTTCTCCTTCGAATCTTTTAAATCGGTGATATAAAAGAGCTGTTAATCTCCCCGGATAACTTTTCTGCGGTTGATCGTCCAATTTATCATTTTCCTCAAAATAAATTCCAGCCTCGGTTGTGTTGGAAATGATAAATCTCAATTCAGGGTTTTCTGCCAACTCTAAATACTGGGAGTAATCTGTATACGTGTTAATTCCCCTGCTGATACAATTGATCACGCTATGCTCCCTAACAGCCTGCTTGTTCTTGATTCCTTGCAGGTAAAGTGTGTATAACCCGTCTTGTTCATTTAATTTATAAACCGTTCCATGTTCTCTTGGCTGAACGACTACTACACTTCCATTAAAATTTGCTTCTTTATTCATTTTGTCGATTTTCCAATCAACAAAGGCCCTTAAAAAATTTCCCTCACCAAACTGTATGACCTTTTCCGGATATTCTCTGTAATCAGCCCATGTTTCCTTCGTTAATTTTTGCATGTTATAAGCCTCCTCTTAAATCCATATGAAAACGTTAACATATTTATAAAAATATTGTATCATCAATAAACGGAATAAAAATCACAGTTTTTGCTATATTTATACCTTATTTTGATACTAAAACACCACAGGATATTTTGATCCTGTGGTGTTTTGATTTTTAAATGTTAGGAGTGTGGAACATTTTATTTTCTTTTCGATAATTAGCTGGAGTCATATCCATATATTTTTTAAAGATTCTATGAAAATGAGTCATGCTTTCAAATCCACATTCTTCGGCAATAAAGGAAACTGTATAATTCGTTTCCAATAAAAGTTCTTTGGCTTTAATGACTCTTTTATTATTTAGATACACGGTCAAGCCCATTCCGGTTATTTGTTTAAATACTCTACTAAAATGAGAGGTACTGACAAGGGCCTCTTTAGCAAGTTCGGTCAGGGCTAATGGATGACTTAAATTTTGATTAATATAGACTAAAATTTCTTTGACCCAATCTGGTCCATAGGTATTCGTTTCGATTAAGTGCTGTTTTTTATCCATTTGGGCACGATATAAGTCAAGTATGATCTGATGAACGAATAGCAATGAAGCATGTCTAGATCCCAGTTCATTTTTTACCGTTTCTTGAAAAATATTTAAGAGTTTTTCTTCCGTCTTCTGTTGATTCTCTAGTTCTAGGGATATTTTATAAGTTTTCATTTTTTTTGCCATATCAAACAAATTTAAATAAGAGAAAGAATCATCAAGTAAGACATTATAAATTAATGTTGGGCTGAAAAAAATAATGGTCGATGTTATAGGTTCATCCTTGTCAGGCATGGCCCGATGAATGATATTGTTCGGGATAAGGAATACATCACCTTGTTTCATGTCATAAAAAATATCATCGATGAAAAAAGTCCCTTTTCCACTATATACATAAACAATTTCATAATAATCGTGAATATGGTCAGCCAGTTCTTTTTGTGGACTTTTGGTATCTTGATAAATAAAAGAAAAAGGAAACAGTAAGTTACTGTTTGAAATTTTTGTTATCGTTTTCATATAGCTCATCACCCAATTGTATCTTATATCAAAAAAAGGTATAAATGAAGCAAAAAATGTAATTTTCATTTCAAATATTGATGGTAAGATGAAGAGGAATTGAAAATGAAAGGGTTTTCTATTGTTATATGTTCGTTAATATGACGAACGATTGTTAATACATTGTACTGACAATTAAAAAAGTTGGAGGAAATGAAATGAATAATGTATTTCAATTGAATGCAAAAGATGACGTTGTTATTTCCTTGCAAGAAATCCATAAAGGGGAAAATATTCAGATTCAAACGGAAGAAAAAGAAATACTAAATATCAATGTTTTAGAGGATATTCCAAAAGGACATAAAATTTTAGTTCGCCCTGTAAAAGAGAAAGGGGATGTTCTTAAGTTCGGATATTCGATTGGAAAAGCAAAAAGGGATATTTCCGTAGGGGAATGGATTCATACACATAATTTAGAAACTGGTTTACAAGGTATTTTGGAATACTCGTATCAACCATTAAGTCAACAGAATGGAATGAAAGAATCGGAGCATACCTTCCAGGGATATCTTCGTGAAAACGGGGAAGCTGGAATCCGCAATGAAATCTGGATTATTAATACGGTTGGTTGCATTAATAAAACATGTGAAGTACTTGCTAAAATGGCGAGTGAAAAGTTTAAGGATCGCGGAATTGATGGAATCTATCATTTCTCCCATCCATTCGGATGTTCCCAATTAGGGGATGATTTGTCTAATACACAAAAGCTGTTAGCTGCTTTGGCCCAACATCCAAATGCAGCCAGTGTCTTGATTGTTGGGCTGGGATGCGAAAATAACCAAATTGAATCTTTTAAAGAGGTTATTGGTGAATACCCTCCAAATCGCATGAAGTTCATGAAGTCCCAGGAAGTGGAAGATGAATTAGAGACTGGTTTAAGTTTAATGGAAGAATTAGTGGAGTATGCAGAACAATTTAAACGCCAGCCGGTACCCGTTTCAAAGCTGAAAGTAGGATTGAAATGCGGCGGCTCTGACGGGTTTTCTGGTATTACAGCAAATCCCTTAGTAGGAGCGGTATCTGACTTAATTGTTGCAGATGGCGGAACAACGATTTTGACAGAAGTCCCTGAGATGTTTGGGGCGGAAACAATCTTGATGAATCGCGCGGAAAATGAGGAAATCTTTAATAAGATTGTTCACTTAGTTAATGATTTTAAACAATATTTTATTCGTCATGAACAGGTAATTTATGAAAACCCTTCACCCGGTAATAAAGCAGGTGGAATTAGTACACTTGAGGAAAAATCTCTTGGCTGTACTCAAAAAGGGGGACACGCAGTCGTTGTTGATGTAAGTTCTTATGGTGAACGTGTAGTAAAACCTGGATTGAATTTAATCAACGCGCCCGGAAATGATCTTGTCTCTGTTACAGCATTGGCTGCAGCTGGGGCTCATATTGTATTGTTCACGACGGGAAGGGGAACACCATTTGGTGGACCGGTACCAACAGTAAAATTAGCGACAAATTCCGATTTAGCCAATCGCAAAAAGAATTGGATTGACTATAATGCTGGACAGTTGCTTGAGGGAAAAACCATGGATGAACTGAAAGTCGATTTATTCCAATATATTCTTGAAGTCGCATCAGGAGAAAAGAAAACTAATAATGAGAGGTTTGGTTTTAAAGAAATTAGTATTTTTAAAGACGGTGTAATTCTATAAGATAAATAAATTTCTAAAAATAGGAAGTATTATAGATTTAAATTATCTATTAAATTTAAGGAGTGTAATTCCCAATGAAAAGTATTGTTTGTGAACAACCGAATCAATTCAAAATGGTTGAAGTTGAACGGCCTGAGCTTAAAACGGGAGAAGCTTTAGTCCGCATCCGCCGCATTGGTATTTGCGGAACTGATTACCATGCGTACAGAGGAAACCAGCCTTTTTTCAGCTATCCCCGTACACTCGGTCATGAACTTTCTGGTGAAATTGAATCGATCGGTGAGAACCCTGCTGGCTTAAAGGCAGGGGATCAAGTATCAGTCATTCCGTACATGGAATGTGGTGAATGTATTGCCTGCAGAAATGGAAAAACGAATTGCTGTACAGATATGAAAGTGTTGGGTGTCCACATTGAAGGCGGAATGAGTGAATGGATCACAGTCCCTTACAATCATTTAGTCAAAACAGAAGGGCTGACACTGGACCAGTCTGCGATGATAGAACCTTTAAGTATTGGGGCACATGCCATTAGACGTTCTGAACTCAAGCAGGGAGAGTTCGTTTTAGTAATCGGTGCAGGTCCTATTGGTTTAGGTGTCATGGCTTTTGCTAAGCATGAAGGGGCAAAAGTGATCGCAATGGATGTAAACGAAGAACGTTTAGCGTTTTGCCGTGAATGGGCCCGTGTGGATTATACTGTGAACGCCTTGGAAAACCCGATTGAGAATTTGAAGGAAATTACTAATGGAGAAATGCCTACAGTTGTATTTGATGCGACAGGAAATATTAAATCCATGATCGATGCATTCAACTATCCTGCACATGGAGGAAAATTAATCTATGTTGGTTTAACTAAGGGTAATATTTTGTTCGATGACCCTGATTTCCATAAAAAAGAACTTACATTAATGGGAAGCCGCAATGCTACACGGGAAGATTTTGAATATGTAGTGAAGACAATACAAAATGGCGGAGTGGACATCGAATCGTATATTACACATCGTGCAAGCTTCGATGAGCTGATCAATCAATTTGAAGGCTGGTTAACTCCAGAGGCAAAGGTAATTAAGGCTATTGTTGAAGTGTAAAAGGTGATCTGGGGGTGCGAATGATTCCCATAAGGAATCATTTGCACATGATCAAGTAAATTAGAAAATCATTTAAAAGAATAAGTGGAATGATTTAGATATTACGAGAAAGCGTTAACAAAATTTTAGGGGGTAAATGAATGTTATCAAAAATGTTCACAAAAGATAAATTACCTGTAATGATTTTATTATTCATAGCTGGCGTAATCAATTATTTAGACCGTTCTGCATTATCCATTGGTGCTCCATTTATTAAGGAGGATTTATCATTATCAGCAACACAGATGGGAATCATTTTTAGTAGTTTTTCTGTTGGATATGCCATTTTCAACTTTATTGGGGGAATGGCTTCTGATAAATACGGTGCGAAACTTACTTTGTTTGTTGCCATGATCGTTTGGTCATTATTTAGTGGTGCTATTGCATTAGCCGTTGGATTTACAAGTTTAATTGTCATTCGTGTTTTATTTGGAATGGGTGAGGGCCCGCTTTCGGCAACCATCAGTAAAATGGTCAATAACTGGTTCCCAGCTGACCAACGTGCGTCTGCTGTTGGTTTGACGAATAGTGGAACACCTCTTGGTGGAGCCATTTCCGGACCAATTGTAGGTTTTATCGCCATTACATTCAGCTGGAAGATATCCTTCCTTTTTATTATGGTTTTAGGTCTTGTTTGGGCAATATTCTGGTGGAAATTTGTTAAAGAAAAACCTGCTGCATCTGCGGAAAAGTCAACTGTTGTAAAAACCGACCAGGTTCCACAGGAAAAACGTCCATTAACCTTTTATTTGAAACAAAAAACAGTATTATTTACAGCGTTTGCATTCTTTTCCTATAACTACATTTTATTCTTCTTCTTAACTTGGTTTCCAAGTTATTTGGTAGATGCTCGTCACATGGATGTTAAGGAAATGAGTGTTATAACAATGATTCCATGGATTGTCGGATTTATCGGATTAGCCTCTGGCGGATTTGTTTCAGATTTTGTTTTCAAAAAATTTGCAAATAAAGGTGTATTATTCTCGAGAAAAGTTGTACTTGTAACTTGTCTATTTATTTCAGCTGTTTGTATCGGAGGTGCTGGTCTTGTAACAACAACAGTCAGTGCGGTAACATTGGTTGCGTTTTCAGTATTCTTCCTATATTTGACAGGTGCAATATACTGGGCAATTGTCCAGGATGTTGTTGAGCAAAGCAATGTTGGATCTGTAGGTGGATTTATGCACTTTTTAGCGAACACAGCTGGAATTATAGGACCGGCTTTAACTGGATACCTTGTTGATAGATCCGGTTCATTTACATCTGCGTTTTTACTTGCAGGCGGATTGGCAATCTGTGCTTCCTTATCTGTAATCCGTTTTGTTCGTCCCATTAAGTATCCCAGCACTAACACGAAATCCGTAAAAATAACAGTATAACATTTAAAGAGACATTAAGTTCCAAAAAAAATCGACAGGTGCAGCCTGTCGATTTTTTCGCTAAATGATTAGGTACCCTATGAGGTCTAGTTAAGAAGTAAAATAGTCAGAATGCATTTCTATTACTACTGGTAATTCGTCTTTTTTATGGCTAAAATGGTACTGCAATAATTTCTCTGTTTCCTCCTCGTTATTGGAAAAAACGGCTTTAAGAATACTTTGATGTTGACTTACCACATTTTCCATATGGTTTGGTGTCTTTAACTCTAAGTATCGCATCCGATTCAAATGACCCCTCATTTGTGACACAACAGAAATTAATGTTTGGTTTTCAACTAGTTCCAAAAAAAGTTGATGAAATATCTCATCCAACTGCAAGAATTCTATACTTTCTCCCTTTAAAGCGGCTTTTTGTTGTTTTTTAATTAATTCAATCGCTTTTGCTTCAATATCTTTTTGACGTAAATCATCAGAATTCCAGTTTCTGGCTGCTGATTTGAAAGCACTTATTTCCAAACTTTCTCTTACAAACCGGGCTTCTTCCACTTTCTTTACTGATATTAAAGCAACTCGTGCACCTCGCTGTGGAATTATTTCAAGTAATTCTTCTTGCAGAAGCATTAAAAAAGCTTCGCGAACAGGCGTACGACTTACTCCTAAAGTAGCAGCAAGTTCACTTTCTGATAACATTTGCCCAGGCCTAAAGTTTAACGTAATAATTTCTTCCCGGATTTTAGTATAGGCTTTTTTTCCAAGTGTTTTTCTGTCATTTGTGGTGATACTTTTAAGACTCAATATGAAACCCCTTTATTCTTTTGTTATTTAGTATTCTTATATACAAAATTTTACTTCTGCAAGTTACTGAAGTCAACAGAGCAACAGAACTCTTACCCAATAAATGATTTTTCATTTAATGCGATAGTAAACTATTTAATTATAGATTGGATAACATAAATAAATAACCTACTCCACCAAAAGCAGTGAAATAGGCATTTCGAAAGTCCCTCGATCAATTGACTTCAACTTTTAGCGGGCTATTTTCCCTGGACCATTATTTGCAAAAGCAGCTACCTCATCTACTGAAAACACATTACAATCACCATGTATTGTATGTTTTAAGACAGATGCTGCTGTCGCAAATGTGATTAGTTCCTGGGAAGGCTTATTTTCTAAGATTCCATGTAAAATACCTGCCGCAAATGCATCACCGCCGCCTACGCGATCAACGATGTGATCAATCTGGAAAATCTCTGATTGGTATAACTTCCCGCCAGTGAAATAGTTTCCTTGAAGAGTATTAGTTGAAGCAGAAATAATAGTTCGGAACGTTGAACTGATCGACTGAATGTTTGGATACAATTCAATCATTTTTGAGTAGTAATACCTCAATCTATCCTCTTTGAACAAGGAAGGGTCGGCTTGATCTAGGCCGAGAATATAAACGGCATCCAATTCGCCGAAGGAGCATATATCAACAAATGGAAGTAATGTTTTAAACGTATCTGCTGCTTCTTGCTGGCTCCAAAGTTTTGCCCGGTAATTAAAATCAAAGCTGGTAAGAACCCCTTTTTCCTTCGCTTTTTTTAGCGCTTGCAATGTAAATTCCTTTAAGCCTGGGGATAGTGCCGGGGTGATTCCGGTAACATGAAAAAGTTCCGCCCCTGAAAAAACTCCATCAAAATCAATTTCATCTGGTCTAAGCATCGAAAAACTGGAGTACTTCCTGTCATACGTCACTTGGGAATTTCTTTGTCCTACTCCAGTTTCCAAATAGTAGGAACCTAACCGTTCCCCGCCTTTAATCAGATAGTCAGTATGGACATCGTAAGATTTCAAATGTCTCTCAACAGCTATTCCCAATGGATTTTCCGGTACTTTACTAACAAAATAGACGTCATGTCCAAGGTTTGAAAGTGAAATGGCTACATTCGCTTCTGCACCGCCATAATGCATCTTTAGCTGATCAGCTTGAAAAAGCCGTTCACCATTTTCTACGGAAAAGCGAAGCATAATTTCACCAGGTGTAACTATTTTTTTCATCAGTAGTTCCCTCTTGCTTCTTGTACTTTTTGGACATATTGCTTTGCATATTCAGTAATTTTGTCATAATTCCCTTGTTTGGCTGGTGCCACTAAATTTCCACCCACACCGACAGCGACACAGCCATTTTTTATCCATTTATCCACATTATCAAGGTTGACTCCGCCAGTTGGCATAATGTTCACATGTGGAAGAGGAGCTTTTACAGCTGTGACAAAGTCAGGACCGAATGCATTTCCAGGAAATAGCTTAACAATATCGACCCCGGCTTCTAAAGCATGCTTCATTTCAGTGATAGTCATGCATCCCGGCATATATGGTATTTGATAGAGATTACATAGTTTTGCTGTATCTGCATCAAATGCCGGACTAACGACAAACTGTGCACCGGCAAGAATCGCGATCCTCGCTGTCGTTGCATCAAGAACCGTTCCGGCTCCAATGACGACATCATGATTTTCACCATAAATAGAAACTAATTCTTTGATTACTTCATCAGCACCTTGTACAGTGAAGGTAACCTCAATCCCTTGAATGCCGCCTTCTACACATGCTTCTGATATTTTAATGGCTTCCTCCTTGGAATCTGCTCTTACAACAGCTACTACCCCACATTCGGATATTCTCGATAATACGTTTAGTTTTTTCATTATTTTCCCCACCTTTAATTTATTCCTTTTCCAACGACAGATATTAATAATAGGAAATGGGCATGAGAAACTTCTCATAGCCCATCCGCTCCTAACCAACCGTGATTTTTTTCTTATCTGAAAGACAATACCTCTCCAAAGTACGGCGGACGGCACCGGTACCTGTAAGCATGTCATAAAACATGGACTCAATCTTTTCGCCCAACCCTATCTCATACAAATTGACTCCAAAGATAGCTTCATTGGACAGGATTAAATTTATGTTAGATGTTCGGTCACCCAAAGCAACACCCTCAAGAGCCGCTTTCAGGGTCTCAAGCTGCGGGTCAGGACTTAGAGTAAAGGGCTTTCCTTCATCATCAATGCCGAGGAGATAGCGGCACCACGTTGCAATTGCCAGTGGGATAGCTTTCAAATCGGCCGGATTCAGGTCCTCACTTTTTACATAGGACTTCAAAGTTTCACCGAAGCGGATTCCTACTTTTAGGGATGTGTCGCACGCGATGCGCTGCGGCGTATCCGGGATATAAGGGTTGGAAAAGCGTTCGTTCAAAACTTCATCCAGGAAGGCTTTCGGGCTGATAATTTCAGGGTTGACCACTACCTTCAATCCTTCTTGATAACCGATCATTTCTACAAATTTTCTCAGTGTTTCGTCTTTCATTTCATCTGCAATCAAAGTATAGCCGAGCAGGCAGCCGGAAACAGCCAATGCTGTATGAAGCGGATTCAGGCAAGTGGTTACCTTCATCGTTTCAATTTTGTTCACCGTTTCCCTGTCCGTAAAAATAATTCCCGCCTGCTCCATGGCTGGACGGCCATTCGTGAATTTGTCTTCTATGACAAGATATTCACTTACTTCTGCATTGACAAAAGGCGCCGTATACGTATTTTTCGGTGTGACTATGATGTCCATGCCGATAATCCCTTGGTCAAGAAGAGCTTCTTTCACCTTTTCAGATGGCCTTGGCGTAATTTTATCAATCATGGTGAAAGGGAAGGTGATCTTGCCTTCATCCTCGAGATAAGCAATAAAGCCTTCCTCCACATATCCCCTTTTGAACCATTCCTTTGCGATCGATAAGACGGCAGCTTTGAGCTTGTCGCCATTATGTGAACAGTTATCCATACTGACGAAAGTCATCGGATATTGGCCTTTCAAATATCTGCGGTAGGCAAGCGATGTTACAATGCTCATGGCATGGACCGGGTTATCCAATCCAGTTTCAAAATCTTTCTTAATAATGCCTATGAACTCTCCGGATGGATTCGTCAAGGTATAGCCTTTTTCCGTAATCGTAAAGCTGGCCATCTGTAGACTTGGATTTTCAAAAATCCCGACAAGTCGCTTAAATTCATCTTTCCTGTTAAAATCAGCTGCAATAGTGTCGACAATGCTGTTAATGACGGTCTTCTCAAAAGAGCCGTTTGCTTTCATGGTCACAAGCAGGGTCAGGTTATCATACGGCTTATTTAACCGGTCGATCATTTCAAAATCATACGTTTTCACTGCGATAATTCCGGTCTCGGCTTGTCCTTGGTTTAACAGTTTTTGATGAGCATTGGCAACAAAGCCCCTAAAAATATTTCCGGCACCAAAGTGGACCCACTGCGGCTTTTCTATCGTATTTTCGGCGACCTGGTTAAAATCAAATTGCGGAAGTTCGACTCCGATTTCTTTCCATGCTTCAGCTTCATTTACTATACTGCTTCTCTTTAACTGTAGCACTTAGCTCTCTTCCTTTCTCTATTTCCAGGCTGTCCCAAACACCCAGCATGTACATGATTCCAAGCGCTCTATCATACAGCCCATAACCAGGTCTGCAGTGTTTCTCTTCGCCCCAAAGGTGACGACCGTGATCCGGACGAACATAACCTGTAAATCCATTTTCATGGTACGCTTTGATGACTTCGGCTACATCTACGCTTCCATCCTGCCCGCGATGAGAGACTTCAATAAAATCGCCATTTTCAAACACTTTCACATTTCGGATATGTGCAAAGTGAATTCGATCATGGAATTCGCGAATCATGGCAGGTAAATCGTTCTCTGTATTAGATCCCAATGAGCCTGTGCAGAAGGTTAACCCATTGTATGGACTATCTACAAGATTAAGGAATCTACTGATATAATCTCGATTGCGAATAATACGCGGCAATCCGAAAATCGGCCAAGCTGGATCATCCGGGTGGATTGCCATTTTCACATCATATTCTTCACATACAGGTATCACTCGTTCTAGGAAGTATTTCAAGTTGTCGAAAAGAATGTCTTCTGTCACACTCTCATAGGCTTTAAACAAGTCATCCAACTGGGCTAAACGCTCCGGTTCCCAGCCAGGCAAGGTAAAATTACCGGCCCCCTCGAGGATTTTTTTAACCATATCTTTTGGATCATCGGTAATCGCAGCTTTTTCATAAAACAGGGCATTGGAACCGTCAGGTAAATCCATATATAGATCCGTTCTTGTCCAGTCAAAAACCGGCATAAAATTATAGCAAATCACTTTAACTCCGACTTTAGAAAGCTTTTTAATGGTATCGATATAAATATCGATATACTTATCCCTGGTAGGCAATCCGATTTTGATATCATCATGAATGTTCACACTTTCTACTACAGCCGGGCTGAATCCTTTACTCCGAATTTGGTCCGCAACTTCTTGAATTCTTTCCATTTCCCATTCTTCCCCTGCAACCTTATCATGCAGAGACCAAACGGCTCCCATTACACCCGGAATTTGCCGTATATGGTCAAGTGTAATCGAGTCGTTCCCTTCACCATACCATCTCCATGTCATTTGCACCGATATCCACTCCTTCTATTTTTATCGTGAAAAATCTAAAAGAACTTTTCTTACTGCATCTGGATTTGTTTCGATTAATTGGATCGCTTCTTTCACTTGCTCGAAAGGAAACGTATGCGTTACAAAGCTATTTATATCTACTTTTCTATTATTAAAAAGATCGATTACTTCTGGAAACTGATTCGTTTGCAATCTGGATCCACTGACTGTCAGTTCTTTTTTCGTAATCTCCAGCTGCGGAATCCCTGACTTTTCTTCACTAAATCCTAATACAACAATTCTTCCAGCAACCGATGCAAGTTGGACAGCTTGTTCGAATGTTTTTGTTGTACATACGGCATCGATGACAACATTCGCTCCCATTCCCTCGGTTAATTCATTTACTTTTTGAAAAATATCTTCTTTCAACGGGTTGATCGTAAAATCGGCACCAAGGCTTTGGGCATAGGACAGCTTTTCTTCACTTAAATCTGAAATAATACATGTTGCCCCTCTATACTTTGCAACCTGCAAGGCACAAATCCCAATCGGGCCGGCGCCCATGATAAACACAACATCTCCCTGCCTGACATCCCCCCGCCAATTGGCTTGTGCCCCAATTGTAAAGGGTTCCACTAAAACCGATTCTTTCCAATCTAATGTTGGGTCAACTTTGTGAGCCATTTTTTCAGGGACAACTACATACTCCTGATAACCACCATCAATGTGGACTCCAAAAACCTTTAAATTTTGACAGACATTTTGCCGTCCAGATCGGCACGCATAGCATTCTCCACAAGTGAGAATCGGTTCGATGACAACATGATCATCTACCTTAAGGGAGGTAACGTCTTCACCAGTCTTTACTACTTGGCCAGTGACTTCATGTCCGATTACTCGCGGATAGGTAGCGACTGGTGAGGTTCCATGATAGATATGGACATCTGAACCACAGATACCAGCCATCTTCACTTGAATCAGAACCTCATTTTCATGCTGAATCTGTGGCATTTCTTTTTCAATTATTTCAAGCTGCCCTGGTTTAACCACTTGTATCGCTTTCATTAATTCATACTCCTCAATACCCTTTTTCTTTTAAATACTAGTATACTAAAAATTGAGTATACTAGTATACAAGATAGGGCATAAATTTTGATTCATTTGGAATAGCTTGATAATACTATATTTGTATACTAGCATACAAGTTATCTAACACGCTATTACATCGCTTTCTCTGTCAACTCAGCCTTATATTTTTTAGTAATAGGTTTAACAAACTTAATTACTGACAACGAAGCAAAAACCGCTAACCCTCCGGCTAATAAAAATGCGGCGGTGTAGGTGCCGGATTTCTCCACAAGGAAACCAGTTAATGTAGGACCAATGATTCCAGCGGTATTAGCCAAAAAGTGCATGAATCCTCCAACAGATCCCACGTTCTTTTGGTCGACAACGTCTTGGACGATCGCCCAATAAATCGCACCTGTCAAATATAAGAAGAAAACTGATAATGCTACTAAACTTACAGCAGCCACTGTGGTAGTAACAAGACCGGCAATCCCAATACAAACTGCAGATGTAAACAGACAAGATACCAATACTACTTTACGAGCAAATAATGCTTTTCCTACTTTTTTATACACAAAATCAGAAACCATACCGCCTGAAGCTAAACCAATGAAACCCAACACCCAAGGAATAACGGTTACGACACTCATTTCTTTAATACTTAGGCCGCGTGCATCGGTTAAGTAACTTGGGAACCAAGTTAAGAAGAAAAATAGAATATAGTTATACGCGAAGAACGCAAAAGCAGTAAATAACACCGTTTTTTGTTTTAAATAGTAAGTCAAAGGTATTTTTTCACCTGACTGATTTTGACCTGGCTTTGCAGAGCCATTATTTTCGTTACTTTCCCCAGCAGGTTTATCTTTAATAAAAATCCACCAGCATGCTGCCCAAACTATTCCAATAATCATAATGAGGACGAAAGAGATTTTCCAGCCATAATTCAAGGCAATTATCCCAACGATAGGACCGGCGATCGCTCCCCCTAGTGGTGTACCGCTATTAGCAAGCCCAATCGCAGTGGCCCGTTTATCTGAAGGGAACCAGTTGTTTATCATTTTATTGATAGTTGCCGATAACGGGCCTTCGCCCATTCCAAAAAGTACCCGAATAACAATCAAGCTGGCAAGGCTGAATACTAGCGCAATCGCACCGCTGAATAGAGACCAAACAACCATGGCTACGAACAAAGTAAGTTTTGCCCCGTATTTATCAGACGCCATTCCGCCAATAAAGTTGAAAATGGCATACCCAACAGAGAAGCTACTAAAGACGATTCCCAATTGTGTCGGTGATAAATGTAAATCTTCGGTAATAAAAGGTGCCGCTATAGAGAGAGCAGATCTGTCTAGGTAGTTCACCACGCCTGCCAAGAAAAGCATTACTAATACAACAGTTTTTCCTTTTGAAAACATATTTCTACCTCCTTATAATGTTTTTGGCTGAAATGAAACCGTTTTCTTTTAAATAAAAAAAATAATAAGTTCGTATTGCTTCTTAATATTTAATAATTTATCACTTCCTTAAGTTACTGAATGTAAGCCCCTTCATTTTCTAATATAGGATGTCTACATAGAGATATTAACACATACATATACTAGTATACTAGTGTTTTTTATATTATTTTTTATCCTTTTTATGACATGCGAAATTTTAACCGAAATTACAATAAAATGCTAACCTCAATAAATATAAGAAGCTTTTTATTCCATACATAGTTGAAAAAATGGATGTGAATAATTGTAAAAGAGGGGGGTTACATCCACTGAAATAAAGAGGCTGACAAATCTGAAAGGTTCAGAAATTGTCAGCCTCTTTAAAATTTAATTCGAATCTATTAGTTGAAAAACCATTACCAGCAACTAAAAACTGCCCCTATTCAGGGATTTCCTCTAACTACTATCAAACATCGTTTTACGACTATCTTTTCTCCACATTTTCCTTCTACTCTTATTTCATTCTCCGCTTGTTTGATAGTCAGTGTTACTAGATTTCCCACATAAACAGGGGAGATAAAGGTAAATTCATACTGACTCAACAACTCTTGAGGAATGAGAGATTCATTCGAAAGTACACTTAACACTTTGGCCACTGTTAACATTCCATGGGTAATTTTATTAGTGAATCCTTGTTGTTTCGCTGCCTCCATATCTAAATGAAATGGATTGTAATCACCAGAAATGAAAAATAATCTCATGTTCCTTAGTTTTCATGTTACCACCTCGAATAGGACTGCTACTCCAACTCCTCCACCACTCCCAATCGCGGCCAGTACATATTTGATATCCTTTCGTCTTTGTACTTCGTAGAAAAGCCTCGTGATCATGATACTTCCCGAAGCTCCATAAGGATGTCCTAGCGTTAAAGCTCCTCCGCCGACATTTAACTTGTCATAAGAAATGGAAAGTTCTTTTGTACAGGCAACAATCTTAGAGGCGAAAGCTTCGTTTATTTCAATTAGGTCAATGTCCTCAATGGTTAACTGGTTTCTTTTTATTAAGGCTTGAATAGCCGGAATAGGGGCTTCTCCTGGATAATTCGGAAGTACACCTGAGACTTCACTATCCAAAAATCGTAAAATAGGCTGGAATCCATTATTCAATGCCATGTTTTCTTCCATGACAAGTACAGCTGAAGCCCCGTCATGTATCCCACAACTGTTCGCTGCAGTAACCGTACCGTTCTTTTTAAATATAGGCTTTGCCCTATTTAAAAGTACTTCCATCTTTCTTTTCTTAAAAAGTTCTTCATCTTGGTGGAGATCCCCAATTTGAATGATCTCTTGATTAAAATATCCTTTATCATAAGCTTCCCAGCTGCGTTTATAACTTAATAGCGCATATTCATCCTGCATTTCCTTTGAAATAGCATATTTTCCAGCCACATATTCTGCTGCAACGCCCATATCTGGATCGCCAATTTTTTCAGGAGAAAATCTTGCTCTAGAAGGAAACGGGGAGGTACTCGTACTTTCTACACCACCAGCAATATAACAAAGGCCAGCTCCACCTTGGACAAAGTAACATGCCATTCGAATCGCTTCTAACCCTGCACTACATTGACGGTCAATGGTGATTCCCGTTACTGAAATAGGAAGTCCTGCTTCTAACGCAGCAACTCGAGCTACGTTTCCACCTGGTCCCACTACATTTCCCAAAATGATGTCATCTATCCTATCTTCCAATCCTTTCGCTAAATGTTGGAGGAGTGGAGCTGCAAGCTCATGTGGCAGAATGTCTCGTAACATTCCACCCGTTTTTCCAATTGGTGTTCGTTTCGCTTTGACAATTACTGCCCTTTTAATCACTGCTCACCTTGCTTTCCAATCGTTTTATAAGCTCAGCACGAGCTATCTTGCCACTCGTTGTATATGGCATTTCAGATAGAAAAAACCACTTACGTGGAATTTTATAAGAAGATAAATGCGTCTTACAAAATCTTTTTAACTCTAATTGGCTACCCTTTCCTTTCACCACCGCAGCAACAACCTGACCCCAATACAAATCTGAAAGGCCTATTACAGCAACTTCCTCGACATCTGGATGCAAGGAAATCACTTTTTCAATTTCTTCAGGAAAAATATTAATTCCCCCATATAAAATCATACTTTGTTCACGGCCTACAATATATAAAAAGCCATCCTCATCAAAATAGCCCATATCATGGACCGTGGCCCATCCCTCTTCATCATGTATTGAATGAATGGTACTTCCCTCATAATCAAAGTACCCATTTATCATAAATTTGCTTCTTACATATATTTTTCCGGTCTCAGTTGGCATTGCTAATTTCTGATCTGGACGCCGTATTTGTACCTCTACACCATAACAAGGCTTTCCGACAGATGTTGCTTTCTGAATACCTTCTCTATCAGAAAGTACAGTAATGAAGCTCAATTCACTAGCTCCATAAAACTCGTACATGGTCATGTTAGGAAACATATGACGGATTTCTAATTTCGATCTATCCGACCATTTTGCACCAGATGAAATAATTTTTATAGATTTATCGACTTGGATTCCTTCTTTCAAGAATGCTTCTACCATTGTCGGAACTACATATATCGTTGTAATTGGAAAGGAATGTATCCATGATAGTCCTTCAATAGGAGAAAACTTTTCTAAAAGAAAAACGGTTCCACCTAAATACAAGGTACTTATAGCTCCATACAGAAAATGAGAATGAATTAAGGCACCAGGAATAAGAACTTGATCGGATTCATCTAATCCGAAATCAAAACGATTGCAATCAAAGCTAGCCACCCACGAATCTTGAGAGCGAACAAAAGCTTTTGGGTTACCTGTCGTACCAGAAGTAAATCCAATGTAAAAAGGCAGATTTTCTTCCGTTTTTCTTACAGTTGTAGGATCAAATTGAGAAATTTCCTGTAAACAATCATCTAAAATCGTTACATTAGGAATGATTTGTTTGATTTGAGAGTAAATTTCTCTAGTTGTGACAATGATAGAAGGATGCGAAAGTATCACCCTTTTTTCCAATTCGGTTATCTTCCATTTCAAATCATATGGAACAGCAATCCAACCTGCCTTGGAAGCTCCTGCAAAGAGCTGAAGGAAAGGGATACCGTTTGGCAAAAGGATTCCTATTGTTTTATTTTCTGAATGAAGAGAATGAAGCCAGTTCGCTGTTTGATTAATTAATTCATACCATTCTTGATAACTGATTTGTTGATGATTCGTATGGATCGCGATTTTGTTTGGGGATATTTTTTCGAAAGTCTTATATGATTCTGTAATATTTCCCATGATATATCTCCTCTATAAAAAAGAGACACATTCTAGTGCCTCTTAAGATTTAGATATTTTTAGATAAATGATTGGAATAACTTGTTGCTAATGAGCGTGAAAAAAATGGGTGTTTTCTTAGTCTGTAAACTAAAATGGAAGCTAGTATGGCTTTTAAGACATCCCCTGGGATATAAATTAAACTTAACTGAACAGCTTTTAAAAGAGGAATGTTCATCATAAATGCTTGGACAGGAATTCCAATTAAATAGATTAATAGAATTCCAACTGTCAGATTAATAAATAAAATATGTTGTATTTTTAAAGTTTGAAAACGTGATAGTAGATAACCAATACAGAAAGCCGTAATAGGCCATGAAATTATATAACCAACACTTGGTCCGACAAATACACTTAGTCCACCTCTTCCTCCAGATAGAAGAGGTACTCCAGCAGCGAGAAGTAATAAAAAGATTGTTTGGCTCATCGCCCCTAATCTTGCTCCCAATACTCCTCCCGCAAGAAGGACACCTAGTGTTTGTAATGTAATGGGAACGGGTGTAAAAGAAAGCATAATAGGCGGAACTACTCCTAGAGCGCCCATGACAGCGGCAAACACTGCTACAAAGGTAATTTCCTTAATTTTCATTCTTATATCTCCTTAAAATCAATATGTACTATTTACAACTATGATACTAATGAATCTCAAATTAAATGTCAACCGAATTTTGAATCTAGTTAACATTAAAAACATTATTATTCAAAATAGTATGAATTTGTTATTAATAGTAAATTTACCTGCAAAGAAATTCAGTATTTATGTAAAAAATCACGGCATCATATTAAATACGGTTTACCCAATTAAAAAAGCAGCTATACTCAGCTGCTTTTTACTACTTATTTAAAATTCCATTTATTTTTTCATTTTAAAAACAGCAGCTATATTCGACGCGGTTGTCTCGACGTATTCTTCTGCATGTTTAAAGGCATCTTCTATTAATATCACCCCAGGGACAATGCTGAATATCGCATCAATACCATATTCATGAACAACATAACTATCCTTCGAAACGTTTCCGGCAATTCCGACAACAGGGACTCCATATTTTTTAGCTGTTTTAGCAACCCCAATTGGAGTTTTGCCAAAGATGGTTTGTCCGTCAATCTTCCCTTCTCCAGTGATAACCAAATCGGCGTCCTTGACGATGTGGGATAAACCAGTGGCTTCGATAACAATTTCGACGCCCCGCTTCAATTCTGAAGGTAGAAAGGCCAATAGTCCTCCGCCAAGGCCGCCAGCAGCACCCGCACCAGGTACGTCGTTAATTTTTTTACCAAGATCTCGTTCGACAACAGCAGCAAAATGACCAAGATTTTTATCCAGTTCTGCTATCATTTCTAGAGTAGCTCCTTTTTGTGGCCCGAAGATAGCAGAAGCTCCCTTTTCGCCCGTTAGCGGATTATCTACATCACATGCTACCTCGATATTAATCGGTGCTAAGCGCGGGTCAAATTCTGACAGATTAATAGAGGCTAAGTGGTAAAGAGCGCCGCCTCCTTCTCCAATTTCCATTCCATTCTTATCAAGCAGACGTGCTCCAAGGGCTTTTGCCATACCGGCACCACCGTCGTTTGTCGCACTCCCGCCGATCCCAATAATGATATGATTAACACCATGATCAAGAGCAGCAGCAATTAATTCACCTGTCCCCTTAGTCGTTGTTACAAGGGGATTTCGTTTCTCAGCTGGTACTAGGTGTAAACCAGAAGCGGCAGCCATCTCAATTACAGCCGTCGTTTTATTGCCAAGGATTCCAAAGAAGGCATCTACTGGATCTCCCAGTGGTCCCGTTACAGTTTTAGAAATAATTTCACCGCGAGTTGCATCTACTAAAGACTGTACCGTGCCTTCTCCTCCGTCGGCCATTGGTACTTTTACATATTCAGCATTAGGAATAACCCGTTTGAAACCTTTTTCAATCGATTCCGCTGCCTCAAGTGCGGATAAACTTTCTTTAAATGAATCCGGCGCAATGACAATCTTCATCTTTTTCCCTCTCCTGTCTATTTGATGTTATCCAAACAAATGAAATACACCATAAATTAAGGTAGAAATAATAGCTAACGTTAAACCAACTAGTGTTTCATATGGAATTACTTTTAGGCGTTCTTTAATTTCCATGTTGACACTTCCGCCTGTTGCATGGAAGAAGCTGCCGTGTGGTAAGTGGTCTAAAACGGTTGCACCTGCATGAATCATAGCAGCACCGGCAATAGCGGAAACACCCATTCCTAAGATCGTCGAACTAAATACTTGGCTGGCTACAGCTGTACCAGCAGTTGTAGAAGCAGTTGCAGCTGACATAAAGATACCGGATACCGGTGCAAGAACATAACCTGGGAGGCCAAGTGCATTTAATCCTTCGATCAAAACATCTTTTAATCCAGAATTAGCGATAATACCTGCAAGAGTACCTGTTCCAAGGAGCATGATTGCCACACCGGTCATTTTCCCCAAGCCTGAAATAGCATACTCGTTTACTTTTCTTCCTCTGCCCATCACGATTGCACCAACAATACCTCCAACAGGTAAAGCAATCATCGGGTCAATACTAATATCGAACAGTGGTCTTAAGGCTAATAAAATAATCGTCACAATTGGCGCAATTAGGGCCGGTAAAAAAGAAGGCAGCGGCCCGCCGTTATGAGATTGAATTTCTTGTGCTTGAACGGTCGAACCCTTTTTCACCAGTTTTTTAGCAAGAAAATACGTGACAACAAGCCCGAAAATTGCAGGAATGATTCCAGCAGCCATAATGGATGTTAATGGAACTTTAAAAGCATCCGAGGCAGCAATAGCATTTGGGTTTGGTGACATAATGTTTCCGGCTTTTCCTCCACCAATCATAGCTAATAAAATAGCGGTTTTCGAAATGCCAGCCCTCTTGGCAATCGCAAGAGCAATAGGAGAAACTGTAATAACAGCTACATCAATGAAAACACCTACTGTCGTTAAAATCATCGTTGCTATAGCTAAAGCAAGTAACGCTCTCGTTTCACCTAGTTTTTTAACAATTGTTTCCGCAATAACAGCGGCAGACCCAGACTCGATGAGAACGCCAGCTAAAACACCCGCTGCCAAAATTCTTAATACGGCTGGAATAATCCCTTTAGCCCCTTCCATCATTAAGGTTACGGTATCGGTAATATCTACTCCGCCAACAAGACCACCAACTAACGCACCGGCAATCATCCCATAGACAGGAGAAACTTTCTTTAAAATTAAAATGATGGCAATAACTAATGCTACAACTGCACCTAAAGCGCTTACTTGAATATGTCCATCCACTTATTTATACCCCCTTGTTGTTTGTACCACTATTGTAAGCGTTTTCCAAGTCGTTTACATTGTTCCTCCAATCAAAAAAAGACCTAGTTCTGCTAGGCCTTTTTGTGCATTTGCACAATTTATTTCACTTGATTTTGTAAAAAAGATAGATAAAGCTCAAGTAAATCCTTTACTTTACGCGGATCCTTGTTTGTCAGTTCTGTAATACGGTCCAAACGGTATCTGAGCGTGTTACGATGTATAAATAACCGTCCAACCACTTTATGGTTGTCTCCATTCTCCTCAACATAAACCTTTAACGTATCAAGTAGTTCTCCTTTTTTATCATGCTGTTTCAATTGTTCAATATAAGGACCAATCTCGTCGCTAATACCATATTGATTGACCCGTGCTAGGAAAACAGGCAGTTTATAATCCTCGTAAAAATAAATTTTTTTATTTGGGTCCAGTTTTCCACCAACACTCGAAGTATATATTGCTTTCCGATAAGACTTAGCTATTCCATCAATGGTTGGATGATAACTGCCAACCGAAATGTTACAGTCTAATTTTTGATATTTTTCTAAGCCCTCAGCCCATTTTTCCATTTGCTGTAAGGTTTTGGCTGATTCCCACTCTGATTCTTTTATGCTTACTTTTTTTAATAGAACCATATGATCCGGTTGCATTACATATAGGTCAGCTTTATCCAGTTTATCTCGGATCCATTTGTATCCCTTTGAATTATTTTCAAACGTTAGAAGAATTGCAACGCGTGGAATGTCTAAATCTATTCCAAGCCGCTTTACCCTTTCAAAATAAAGTGAATTTAACTGATCCACACCGTGCAGCAGCTGACCAGTAAGTTCTTCTTTTAATCGTTCATCCCACTGCATTTCATCGATTAATACTGCTTGTTCAAGGATCATTTCTGCTGCCATTTTTACTAATTCCCCGTAGCTACGGATTTCATCAGGTGCTCCCGTAATTCCAATGACACCCACTACCTTGCCACGGAACTTAATAGGAAGGTTAATTCCTGCCCTGACACCGTGAAGTTGTTCCGTTTCGTCTTCACTGATTTCAAATCCTGTTTGGGTTTCTATAACTCTTACAGCACCTTCATGAATAGTATCTATCCTTCTCTTATCACCTGATCCAATAATAACCCCTTTCTCATTCATGACATTAATATTTCGGTTGATGATTTTCATCGTTCGATTTACAATTTCCTGAGCCAAGGATTGATCTAAAAATCTCATATAAAACCCTCTTTTAAAGGGGGGCAAGTACCCCACACTGCATTAAAGTATTAAGGAATAAAAAAATACGGTTGGTAAAATCATAAAATGTTTGATAACTATCAAGTAATATTTAACCAATCCTCTGTGGGGATAGCAAGGATTCATTTGATATTTTAATCATTTATAGCTTCAGGAGTTTTTCTTATTCGATTTAGGAATCTAAGTAAAGCAATGAAAAGACGTGATGGAATCTTTGGGAGTATAATACACAGATATTTCGTTAATTAAGTAGAAAAGGATCAAAGCTCTTGATAAATCAAGTCTCTCCTTTTAGGTTATAAAAAAGAGAGCCATTTATAAAAAATATAAAAACTGGTATTAAATATTAATACCAGTCTCTTGAAAAATTATAACAAATATATCAGGTTAGTATTCTAACTTCCACATGTATCTTCTTTTTGTAAGTGGATGATTTCTAACTATAGCTAATTGTTCTGCATACACACGTAATACACCTGAGATTAACATTGGGTTAAAGTAATCAACGACTTCTTTTGCAATCGCAGATCCTAGGCCAAAGTCTTTTGCATCTACGACAGTTGTTTTAGCATCGAATCTATTTAGGAACTCAAGTGCGCGTGAATCCATATCCCTTGTTCTGCCATCATTCATCAATAGTAGGAATGGTACATCTTTGTCTACGATTTCGAAAGGACCGTGGAAGAATTCCCCATCGTGGAATGTTCCTGAGTTGATCCATTGCATTTCCATTAGTAAGCAGATCGAGAAAGAGTACGCTACTTCATGAGTTGCACCGCTGCTCATTACATAAATGGTTTGATCATCTTTGTAAGCATCTGCAAATGCCTTTGCTTGTGGAAGCACAGAGGACACAGAGTTTTCGATTAAGTCATAGATTTTAGAAAATCCATCTTGCATTTTGCTGTAGTGCTCATAGCCTTCAAATTGATTTAGGATTTCAGCTGCTAGACCTAATACCTTAGTCATCTTCTCCATTTTCGCACCATAATTAGCAGCCCAGCCATGGTAAACTACATAATCCGCATCTTTTGTAATCGCAGAACCTTCTTCATATGTAACAGCAATTACATGTGCGCCTAATTCTTTTGCTTTTGTTGTAGCAGCAACAGTTTCTGGAGTAGATCCACCTAGAGAACAAGTAATAACAATGCTGGTGTCATCCACAGATACTGGAGTCGCATAATTGAATTCATTTGCTGTGAATAAGCTGACACGAAGCTGTTTGGAATTAGCCTCCAGGAAATACTTTGCAGGATATAATTCTGCTTTAGAAGCACCGCAGCCTACAAAATGAACACTCTTTATTTCCGGTTGTTTTTCCTTAATTTCTGAGATGATATAATTTAATTCCATTTTTTCTCCTCCAATTAAGTTCTATTATATATTATAACGTTATATAACATTATATTAATACTCAAGTGTAAAAATGTCAACTATAATTCTGAAAATTAGTAATATAAAATTCAAACGGTCATAAAGGTTAATATATTTTAAGAATATTAAAACAATATATACATTAAAAACATTTTTGTTATATAATATTATATAACGACTTATTGTTTGAAAGGAACATATACAATGAAATTAAACAATTCTATTTCAACACCTTTATATGACCAATTAAAACAAATCATTAAGGATTCGATTCTGCAAGGAATTTATAAACAAGGTGAGAGGCTCCCTAACGAAGCAGAATTATGTGAGATCTATGGTGTCAGCCGAATAACAGTTAGAAGAGCCATTCAGGAGTTGACCGAGGAAGGTCTTCTAGAACGCAAACAAGGAAAAGGTACATTTGTCATGCGGACTAAACTCGCAAGGGAATTAGTTTCAGTTGATGGTTTTACTGACTTTAACAAACAGTTAAGAAAAAGTCCTTCAAAGCGGATTCTTGTTTGCGAGGAAATTAAAGCTTCTCCTGAAATAGCGGAATCTCTTCGAATTGCCATTAGCTCACCTGTATTAAGGCTCGTCCGACTAATGTTTATGGATGACTACCCTTTTACCCTTGATGAAACTCATTACTCCTTAGAGCGCTTCCCTGATTTAGCCAGTCACTTCCTTGAAAATATATCAACCTATGATGTTTTAAAAAACATTTATAACGTTAACATGAATTCCAGTTCTGCCCATAAAATCATTACGGTTGTCCCGGCTACAAGTCTAGAAGCTGAATATTTAGATTGTGATATTGGTGATACAGTATTTAATATCGATAAAATCATATACGATGAAAGCAAAATCCCTATTCATACTTCTAACTTTAAAACACGAACTGAATTAATTGCTTTAACGATCACAACTTAAATGGATCTGGACACTTCTCTGTCAATGGCAGTGAAGTGTCCTTATTCCCATAGAAAAAATTATCTTTTGTTCCCTTATCCCATTAATAAAACAGGTATCGTTCATAACGATACCTGTTTTATTAAATATTTATAGATTAATATTCTAGTTTCCACATATATTTCTCCTTAATTTGTCCCACGATATAATTTAGTTCCACTTGTTTCTCCTCCAATAATCTTTATTTTTATAAAACCTTTACATTAATGGGTCCTTACTCATACACCTTTCCGTAACCAAAGGAGCCGTCAACCAGGCATTGCTGGGATGAGAAATCGGCTGCTTTCTCCAGGCTCTTTGTAATGATTTGGTCTTGATCAAAAATGCCTTCTTTGATTTGGCCTATGTAGTTCACCATAAAGCAAGTAATGAAAGAATCGCCTGCTCCCATTGTGTCGGTTGCTTTAACAAGCTTTGGTTCCTGCACGTAGAATTTGGCACCGTCGAATAATAGAGCCCCTTTTTCCCCCATGGTGCATAGCACTAATTTACAGCCCATTTTTGTCACCTTTAACATCAGATTAAGCATCTCATCTATCCTTAAATGACTGCAGGAAAAATAAGCATAATCTACAAATGGAACAATTTCATTCACTTGATTTTCTGTAAAATCGGATGAAAAGTCGAAGCCGATGGGGACACCCACTTCTTTAAGCTTCTGTAATTCCGGTTCTGTAAACCCATAAAGGCCTGTGTGGACTAAATCAAATTCTTTGATATAGTTCAAATCAGCAGCGGTTAAATTTAATCCATGTTCCCTTAATACACCGCAGCGGTTGCTTCCTAAAAACACCCGGTCTCCTTCTTTTAAGGTAACTCTGGCACAGCCGTTCTCTCCTTCATAAACCTTACAATGACTGATATCCAATCCAATTTGCTGGATACTTTCCTGTACGTGTACTGCTTCTCGGTCTGTTCCAAATGCACCTAAAAAGGCCGCATCCACTCCAAGCCTTTTGGCATAGACGGCAAAGTTCAGTGCATTTCCTCCTGGATACATGGTACGAATATGTTCATATTTATCTACGACATTGTCACCTAAACCAATTACTTTCATAATCAAACCTCACTTATAACACCTTTGATAGGAAATCAATAGTCCTTGGGTGCTTTGGATTTTCGAAAAATTCCTTCGGATTATTTTCTTCCATAATCTTTCCTTGATCAATGAACAGAATTCGATCGCCCACTTCTTTTGCAAATCCCATTTCATGTGTGACAACGACCATGGTCATTCCTTCTTTAGCAAGGTCTTTCATTACAGCCAAAACCTCTCCAACCATTTCAGGATCCAGAGCAGATGTAGGTTCATCGAATAACATGACCTCAGGCTTCATCGCAAGCGCTCTTGCGATGGCAATTCGCTGCTGCTGGCCGCCGGACAAGGAAGATGGATAAGCGTCTATCTTTTCCAATAAACCTACCTTTTTTAGTAGTTCTACCGCTAATTCCTTTGCTTCGGCTGACTTCATCTTTTTTACTTTAATGGGAGCGTGGCAGATATTTTGACAAACGGTTTTGTGAGGAAATAAATTAAACTGCTGGAATACCATTCCCATTTTTTCCCTCACCTTGTCAATACTGACATTCTTAGCTGTAATATCTTGTCCATTCACCAGAATGCTTCCGCCTGTTGGAGTCTCCAATAGGTTGAGACATCTTAGGAACGTACTTTTACCTGAGCCTGAAGGACCAATGACAACCACTACTTCACCCTTATTGATCGTGACATCGATTCCTCTTAAAACCTCATTTTTTCCAAAACTCTTATGTAAATCCTTAACGGTTATCACTAGTCTTCAACCTCCTTTCAACAATCCCCAGTAATCTCGACAAAGTAAATGTCAGTACTAGGTAGCCAAGAGACGCTACGAGGATTGGTTCCAATCCTAATGCCGTATTTCCTCTAACGATGGTTGTTTTATACATCAGCTCAGCCACACCGATAACAGAGACGATAGAAGAATCCTTGATGCTTCCGATAAACTGATTACCCAGGGCTGGTAAAATGTTTTTAAATGCTTGAGGCATAATAATATCAAACATCGCTTGTCTTTGATTCATCCCTAAACTTCTTGCCGCTTCCATTTGACCCTTGCTAACCGCTTCAATACCGGAGCGAATTGTTTCAGAAATATAGGCAGCAGCATTAAGCGATAAGGCGATTGCACCTACCGCCAAATCCGGAATATCACTTCCATTAAAAAGAGCAGGTACTCCAACATAAATAATATAAATTTGAGCAAGAAGCGGTGTACCTCTTACAAATTCAACATAAATGTCCCCAATTAACTTAACGATTTTATATCTGGAACGTCTTAAAAGGGTTAAGGCAACACCAAGAATACTTCCTAATACCACCGCAATTACAGCTAGGATGATGGTTATATAGATCCCTGTTAAAAAAAATTGATAATAGGTTCCAAGAAATGAAAAATTCAATTGACTCCCCCCTTTTAAAATGGTTTTTACGAGCTCACCAAACCGATATGATACAATGGTAAGAAATAAACTTTATTTTGTATCATATCGGGTCAATTATTTGGAATACCGTTAATTTTGTTTTACTTTTGACATTGCGTCTATTAACCACTTTTCATAATCAGGTTTTGTTCTTTCAATCGTTTTATTAATCGTATCCATAACTTCTTTATCTGTATCATTAGGCAATGCAATAGCCGCCCCTGCTGTATCGTCATCAAATAGTAGTTCAGTTAACGCTAAGCTAGGGTTGCTTTTAATAAGAAGTTTAGCAGTTGGGCGATCCACTAGGACTGCGTCTACTTTGTTAGCTGCCAAATCCATAGCTAATTCAGTAGATTTCCCTAATAATTTTAACCCCGCATTTGGAAATTCTTTTTCTACTATTTGTTCTTGTACAGAAGATTTAATAGCAGCAATTCTTGCCTTCTTCAAATCGTCATTTGATGTAAACTTGTCCAGTTCTTTTTTACGGACTACCATTACGTGTCTATCTTTATAGTACACATTCGTGAAGTCTGCATTTTTTTCTCTTTCCTCTGTTGGACTGATAGCCGAAACAATCATGTCAATTTTTCCGGCTTGAAGAGCTACTAATAAACCATCGAAATCCATATCTTTAATTTCATATTTAACACCTAAATCTTTTGTTACTTCATCGATTAACTTAATATCAGAACCAATTATTTTATCTTTTCCACCGTCAACGGCGTGGAACTCATATGGAGGTGTAGCGGCCATCATACCAACAACAATTTTCCCTTTTCCCTTTATTCCTTCCTTTGCTTCTGCCTTTTCGGATGATCCACAACCTGCTAATGAAATAGTGAGAAGAGCACTTAATGCGACCCCAGTTACTGATTTTAAAATTCGCTTTTTCATAATTTTCCATCCCCCTTAGTATTTCACTTCAATTTTTTTACTATTATAGAATATTATTATAGTTCACAACATTTAATAACGTTATATAACATCATATTAATGACTAAGGCGGATATTGTCAATAATAATTCTGAAAATTATCAATTAAAAGTCTTGTAAGCGTTTTGTTTTTTATACATTATCTCCAAAAAATACCATAATTGCCAAATAAAACTTTCAATTTTGTGGGATCATCTTATATTTTTCCGATATAGAGAATATATTAGTAAATATATTAACAAACGAATTAAAAGGCATGAGGCCGGTTCAATACCGTATTCATGCCCTAGGTTTAACTGGCACTGCTTATGAGCAGAATAAACATAATCTCTCTTGTAAACCTTCTAAGACTTCTTCTGGCACTTCCCTGACCTTGATATCCCCACCTAGGAAAAGCAGCCAACTTGTCATTTCGGTCAATTCTTCGGGATTATTAACATTGATAAAAGTCTTTAGAATGGCTGTGGCTTGGTAAGGATTCGTATAGGAAAGTGATACTTTTAAAGGGTGGTATTTTTTAAACTGAGCAATCGCTTTTGGACCAAGTTCAAGAACAAGGTTGATTACTTCTTCCTGCTTACTTAGCTTTTCTACAATCTTTTTCTTACTTAATCTTTTTTTCGTTGGGTGGGGTTTGACATTGGTGAGATTGTCGACATTAAAAATCTGCTTCTTTTCTTCCTTTAAGTCAAAACCTTCAATCAGCCACAGGCTTTTTTCACGATAAAGGTGCAAAAGATAAATGGGATAAGATTTTATTATCTTCTCTTCTTTAATAGTGATCAATAAATATCTATCCAAAAGAAGGATTTGGATGAGTTTTTCAAACATGGGATGAGGGAGGTCTGACAGATCAAGCAGGTCGGGATTATTCGGGTTGGTCCCTTCAAATAGCAAGATTTGATTTAAAAGAACAAGGTCATCTTGCTGGTTTTCTGAGATGAGGCCTAGTAACTTTTCAGCTAAAGACTGACGACTCTTTAGATAGGGGAGTTGTTGATTTCTTGTGGCCATAAAGGCAATAAAAAGAGCTTTAATTTCATTATCAGTAAAGCGAACAGTGGGCAGGACAGAGTTGTTCATGACAAAATAACCCCCATCCCTACCAACTTCAGCGACAAGCGGCATCCCCATAGCTTCAATTTCTCTGATATCTCTAATAGCTGTCGAACGAGAGATGTTAAATTCCCGCATGATTTCAGAAATTGTAAAGTGGGCGCGATTGTTGATATACCGCATGATGATATTAATCCGTTCAACTTTTTTCATCGGGACCTCCTAAACAGTGTCATTTTTTGACATGATTTAAGGCTATTATAAACTTATCAAGTGGAAAGACAAATCATTTGATTAATATTAAAAAAAGGAAGGTTTTAATTATGGCAGATTATACCCTAGAAGAAAAAGACAGCTTTACCGTTTTAGGTTTTGGAACTGAGCTTAAGAGCGATTACACAGACTATATTGGCATAAGTAAGGAAAAGTCAGATTTTTGGCGGTCCGTCAAACTAGATGGAAGGCTTGACACTTTAAAGACACTAGCCACTAATGACTACATTTTTGCCGTGAACGAAGCGGTGAATAACAAGATGATGCATTATGCTGGCGTCATGACAGAGACATCGTTACCAGAAGCATCCAGGGTTATCCAATTTCCTAAAGGGGAATACCTTGTTGTTAATGGGGAAGCGAAAACGGCTGATGAGTTGAGTAATAAGCTTACCGGCATTGCCTTTGGTCAAGTCTTGCCAGAAGCAAAGAATTTTGCCTATGTTGGCGGGCCAAATGCAACGGTTGAGATGGGGCAGCGAAATGGCTTAGTATTTGGTGAAATTTGGATTCCGGTTGTTAGGAAATAAAGAGCTAAAAGGAGGAGGATGGAATTGTCCTATATCGTTGATTTTAAAAATGTGTCTACGGTTGGTTTAGAGTCTTCACCTGTAGCAGAAGCACTTGCTGGTTTACGTGCCAATGAAGCCCGTTATTTTATGAACAAATACAAACATGAATTTACGGTTGTACCAGCTAGCGAAAGCCAGGACACACTTGATTATGTGAATCGAATTTTAAAGGAAGAACGTGATATTGAGTTTGCGGCCAAACCTTTAGAAACGTCACGTTTTCAAGTGGAAAATATCAAAATGGCCTACGTCTTTTATGAGGATGGTCTTGGGGTCAACGTCATGTATACGGTTGATGACCCTAAGCCGAAGCGAGCTGTTGGTTTTAAGCTTTCTGAGGGGATGGAGGTACCAAAGGAGTTAGAAGGGAAGTTTAAGTTTGCTAGGCAGAAGTCTAAACTAGCTGGAACAATTCGGGGCTCGTATTTTGTTATTAAAGGAGAATATTAAAGTAAACAAAAGGACATGCGGAGGACCTCAGCCATCTTTTGAAAGGAACCATCTTATTTTTATAATCATATTATATAAATAAGATAAATGGAGAAGGTGGTTGTCATTGGGGCTTCAATATATTTAGATTTTTTGTCAAAATTTGGTGTAAGCGGTGCACATCCTGGTGGTATTAAACTAACAAAGAAAATATTCGAGAATGAAAAGATTAACAATTCTTCTCGAATTTTAGATGTGGGTTGTGGTACCGGCCAAACAGCTGCCTATTTAGCAGCCCATTATGGTGCAAAAGTAACAGGGCTGGATATCAACCCTATAATGATAGAAAAAGCCAAAAATAGAATGACAAAATACCAATTACCGGTGGACATTATTCAGGGCTCAATAGAAAAATGCCCGTTAAAAGACAGCCACTATGACTTTATTATTTCCGAATCTGTTCTTTCTTTTGTCAACAAGCCTAGAGCACTTAAGGAAATATTTCGATTATTAAAGCATGATGGTCGGTTTATTGCAAATGAACTTACCGTTAATGGGAGTCTTAGGGTGAATTCCGAAGAGGAAATTAAACAATTTTATGGGTTAGATTCTATCCTCACGGAAAAGGATTGGATAACCTTATTTCAACAGGCTAGTTTTAAAAATATAAATACTTTTATGAAAAAACCATCTATCCTTCAAAACCATTCAATGCCTGAATTCCAGTACTCAGAGCATATTGAACCTAAACTTTATGAGGTTATACATCAGCATTTTCATTTAATGGTAAAATATCAGGGGGCTTTGGACTATAGAATATTTTTATGTACTAAATAGTTATTTAGAAACTCCCCTATAGAAAACATTCATGAGCGATTGCTCTTAATTGTTTTTTTCATCGAGTAGGAGGGGGGATTAACCCCCGACCTCTCACACCACCATCATTGACTTTTGTCTGATGAAGATGGATTTTCGTTTTGACCTTGATCACTTATATCTGAATCTTGAGTCACCGTAATAATCACGGAATTAGCAGGGGAATAATCTCCCATTGAAAAATTAGCACCAAATAATTTTAAGTTTGCAGTATGGCTATTGTGTAAGATTCTTCCTATATTAATGCTTGCATTTGATGCCATCCCGTTTACGTGCAGGTTGAAAATATTAATTTGATTAGACATAAGAGCCTCCAATTAAACGTAGGTTTTGATATAAATTATGTTAAACAAGCATATTAAGAAATGGACAAACATGGAATTTAATATATATAGTTTCCTATCTCTTAAATGCGACAAAAATTCATTCATCGGCATACGTAGCTTTTTCAATCCTTTTCTATCTATATCACCATTTCAAATCAATACTGTTGTGCGTTCATACAGGACCTATCTAAATTTATTATGTAAGGATAAACGAATGAAAATTTTATAAAAAATAAGGATAATTACGCATAGGTTCATAACGAGTTTTAGAACTTACTTATCCAATGATACCTAGCCTTGTATGAAGTTCGTGTTCCCCAGACTGGATGTTTGCCGCCCACACATAGAAAAAGCCTGTAGGTACCTATCCACTACAGGCCTTTTTTGTATAGATTTTTAAATAAAGAAGGGGAAAAATGGCCCAAATCTTCTTATCCCAAAGAAAGGGAACCCAAATAACCCAAATGGTCCGAAGAAAGGGAAAAACTGTCTGCTTTCGCTGCTTTCGCTGCCTGCATCCATTGTGTGCGTTGGCATATGAGAATGCTCCATCTTCGGCATAAGAATATACATTTTCTCCCTGTCATAGCTATGAAGTATGCCCTGGTAAACAGATCCATCATTTAGTTCCACTTGAACAAACTGGTAGATATGTTTTTTGCACTTTTTATGGAAATTCTCCATATCTCTTTCAGCATATATAGCATCCTGGTTAATATATGGTTGCATAAAATGACCTCCTCTAATTCACTACCTTTACAACCTATTCTTTGACGAAGTTTTGTGTTACCTAAACTTTGAATAAAATCACATTTATACCTGCAGTTAATTAGGAATTATCCATCAACAACGCAAGATACAATTCCAGCCAGGATTACAGTCTAAAACTTTTAGTCTAACAAACTACAAATTAATTAAATAGAAGAAAAAATTACTTATTTTTTATTAAATTCAGATACTTTCCTATATTGTTTATATTCATAATAAAATGATAAATTAAAACGATATACAGGCTCCCTGTGTAAAAATTCTGGGAGCTGAATAAATGAAAGTTTTATCATTTGACCTTTATAGGTTAACAAGGAGGAATGTATCAAATGAAAAAAAGGGCATTAGCACTAACCGTATTAATCATCCTCTCCCTTATTACTGTTACAGTTGTTGGAGCAAAATCGTTATATGTAACAAAACCGGTGCCAAAAGGGGAAAGACATTCCATTTCAGAAATTGTCAGTCCTAGTAGTAAATGGGAAAAGGTCGCAGCTGGAAGTGGATTTATGGAGGGCATTAATTTCGACCGCAGCGGAAATATTTGGATGGTTAGTCCGCCTACAGGTGAAATTATTAAGGTCGAAGACGATAAGATTTCAATCATAGAAAAATATGCAGGGCTCCTCCCTGTAGGGGCCAAGTTTCACAAGGATGGACGCCTTTTTATCACGGATGTTACTGGAACACTCTATGCCTATGACCCTACTACTGGAGATCGCACAACCATTGTTGATTCTTACAATGGTAGCCCTTTAAAAGGACTAAATGACCTCGTGTTTGACCAAGATGGTGGACTTTATTTTACAGAGCCAATGGGATCCAGTGCAACGAAACCAACAGGACGTGTCTTCTACTTGCCACCGAATAGTAAAGAACCAGTACTCTTTCAAGAAGGGATTGCTTATCCAAATGGGATTGCGATTTCAGCTAACGGTCAACGTGTATATATCTCTGAATTCGCTACAAACCGAATTATCTCCGTACCTTCAAAAAATGCTAAAGACGCACGTGAAACGCCGTTTGTCTTCGGTCAATTTGAAGGCGGAATCGGTCCAGATGGCTTGGCCGTCGATACGGAGGGCAATCTTTATGTAGCCCATTTCCAGGCTGGTGAAATTGTCGTACTTGATGCAAGTGGATTTAAATACGGTACCATTCGCCTGCCTAAGGATGAGGGGACATTTACCACCAATCTGACTTTTCATAATGGATACCTTTATGTAACAGAGTCATCGAAAAATGAAGTCTGGCGTATTGAGGTCAAAAAGGATGGTTTGCAGCCTTACGGATTACAATAGAACTAACAATGATAGAGGTTTTTATGGATAATTTATAGACAGAAAATAATAGTTTCTCCCTTCTTCAAAAATCTCTCGGGTTTTCTAGGGCTGCCACAGAACATTATTGTGACAGCCCCTTTTTTGTTGTATCAAGAAAAGAAACGTAATCAAGCACTATAATTGGGTGTTAGAAGTGATAGAATTCTATGGAAAAAATTTGAAATGTAAAACTGCCTCTATTTATGGTAAGGTTCACCGTGACTAATCAAAATGAGGTATAAAAACCCTTTTTTAGATATTTATAAACCACCTTGGTTCATAAGTATTTCTTTAATATAGGAAGCAGGCAATCCATCTTGTAGCAGTTGCTTCATTATTTTCATGTACGGAGTAATATGTGTAAAATATTTTTTATAGGAAGCGCATAAATAATTTAATCCTGGTTCATTTTGATCTGAAACGAGAAATCTATGTTTAGGACATTCCCCCTGACAAGCAAATCGAACTTGGCAGCTTCTACACACTGAGGGAAGTGTGTCCCTTTTCTTTCGACCAAAGGCAAGCTGCGCTGGATGATTTATACTATTTAATAAACCGTCAGTAATATTTCCTAATCGATATTCAGGATACACGTAATGATCACAGGAAAACAGCTCCCCATTGTGTTCCATCGCTACTGCTCGGCCACACTCTTCTGCAAAAATACAAATTGGTGACGGAATCCCGATCCAAGCAGCTAACGCCCATTCAAAATTCATGACAAAAACGGAACCTGCGTCCTTCAGAACCCACTCATTAAATATTTGAATGAGGAAGTCTCCATACATTTCAGGTTCTACCGTCCAAGGAGTGACTGTTTGTTGTGCTTCTTCTACTAAAAAAGAAGGCGGGGTCGCATGTCTTAGAGACAGCTCTGCCGCTCCTTCATTCACTTCCCTTTCTACAATAGGGATAAACTGGATATATTGAATTTCTTGCTGCTTAAAGAAATGATATATTTCCAGAGCTTTATAAGCAGAATGTCTCGTGACACAGGTTAGGACGTTAAATTCGACGTGATGCTTCTTTAACAGGGATATGCCCTTCATGACCAATTCAAACGTAGGTTTTCCCCCACGGTCAATCCGGTACTTATCATGAATAGCCTCGGGTCCATCCAAGCTTAAACCTACCAGAAAACGTTCGGCTGAAAAGAATTCACACCAGCGATCATCTAATAATGTTCCATTTGTTTGAATCGTATTAGTGATTCGCTTCCCGTTAGCATACTTTTTTTGCAGAGCAACTGCTTTTAGAAAGAAATCTAAGCCAATTAATGTTGGCTCTCCCCCTTGCCAGGCAAAGATAATTTCCTGTGTATCCTGTGAGTCAATATATTGTTTAATATACGACTCTAGAACATCATCAGACATTCGGAATGAATGATTTTTCGGATAATACACTTCCTTTTCTGTGTAAAAACAGTATTTGCAATCAAGGTTACAAATTGGACCTGTCGGCTTAGCAAGAATGTGAAAACTCCCCAATTGTCTACCTCCTTTCTCTAAAGATAAGAAATTGAACCATTTATATTAATGGAGATTGGATCTCTTTTTTTCTTTTTAAAAAACATCGGGTCATTATACAGTTCAATAACCGCTTTCTGTATTTGCCCGGTAAACGGAAATTCCGGAACTGGGTAGTTAGCGCTCACAGAAGTTAATCGATCCCGGCCTATATCCATTCCCTCAATAGAAATAAGAAATGATAATGTACGAGGCATGTAACGTGTACCAACTTGCAGTCCATTGATAGAAAGCTTACCCGTTCCACTCGTTTCTTGACTTCGTTTAAAATCAAATCTTACAGTTGAAGACCCAATAGGTACTTGTACGGACGATTGAATCTTATAGACGGTGCCAACATAATTATATTCATAGAATAGGTAGTTATCTTTTATATATAATGTATAGCCGCTTGAATGATTTCCATGAGCAAGTAAGACTCCTTCTTCTGAAGGATTGGAACGAAAGATAGGAATGGTGATGGAATAAGAGGAAAGGGTTAGTTGTGGAGCAGCAGTTGATGGCAAATGAGCCATTCCAGGATAGAATGTGAACGTTGTTCTTCCCTCCTGCAAGCCGTAATAACCTTTTATAAACGGATTGTCATTTAAAGGAAGAACACCGTACTTCTTCGCTTCTTCCCACCAAATTGCTTGAAGCTCCTTTAATTTATCTGGATACTTATTTGCTAAATTATACTTTTGGGAAAAATCCTGGTTTACATGGTATAACTCCCATTGATCCTCCTGGAAAGGGACTCCTCTTTCATGATAGGTAACAGCCACCCATCCATTCTGCCAAATAGCACGGTGTCCGAGCATTTCAAAGTACTGAGTTTTTCTCTTTGATGGGGCAAGCGGTTCTGTAAATGTATCCAACATACTCACACCATGGAGCGGCATTTGTGGAACACCTTCATATAGTTTAGGTGCTTCAATGTTTAGGAGTTCTAGTATAGTAGGAGTAATATCAATCGCATGATAAAATTGTGAACGAATGGAACCAGGATCTAGAATACTTTGAGGGCATTGGATGATTAGGGGAACGTGAGTCCCTCCATAAAACGTATTCTGCTTATAATATTTAAAAGGTGTATTACTAACCTGCGCCCAACCTTTAGGATAATTGGGGGTTGTGAACGGACCTCCTATTTCATTTACTTGAGTAAACATCTGATCTACACTTTCTTCAATCCCATTGAAGTAGGCAGAATCGTTAATAGAACCGTTCCAGCCTCCTTCCTGGCTTCCTCCATTATCAGAAAGTAACACAATAATGGTATCACCCATCTTGTTTTTTGAATTCAAGAAATCGAGTAATCTCCCTATTTGCTGATCTGTGTGAGTAAGAAATCCAGCATACGTCTGTTGGAATTTGGTAAACAATAATTTTTCTTTCTTTGTCAGTTCATCCCATGGCTTAATTCCTGGATTACGTTCTACGAGTTCGGTGTACGGCGGGATGATTCCCATTTGCTTTTGCACGTTGAATCTCTCTTCCCTGATTTGATCCCAGCCTTTATCGTATACCCCTTCATATTTTTCGATCAATTCCTTTGGTACCTGATGGGGCTCATGCGTGGCCCCGAAGGCTAAGTACAGAAAGAAGGGACGGTCAGGTGTAACAGAGAGATGATCCGT
The DNA here is from genome assembly GCF_051842875.1 of Neobacillus sp. C211. Taxonomy (NCBI): domain Bacteria; kingdom Bacillati; phylum Bacillota; class Bacilli; order Caryophanales; family Bacillaceae; genus Neobacillus; species Neobacillus sp. C211. Next base: position 46,994 of record NZ_JBPXRO010000017.1, on the reverse strand, counting down.
CAAAAATTCGAGCGACTTATCAACCAGGTCCTCTGATAAATGGTAATTAGATTTATCAGGTTTGTCTACACGATGATTATCAAAAACTAAATCTGGCGCATACTGATCCGTATTCGCTAATAAAAAGCCATAATACCGCTCAAAGCCTTTTGAGAGCGGCCAGTTTTCAAATGGCCCGCTCGATGCAGCTTCATGACCTGGAACCAGATGCCACTTTCCAACCATATAAGTAGCCATCCCATTCCACTTTAAAATTTCAGCCAAGGTGGCAGCCGAGTTTGAAATTCTTCCTCGTTTATTAGGATATTGAGGCCCCCAATCTATATCCGTTATGATTCCCACCCCCACCGAGTGGCAGTTACGGCCTGTTAGTAGACAAGCACGGGTAGGTGAACACAAAGGGGTTACATTAAAGTTATTGTACCTAAGACCGTTTTCTGCTAATGAATTAATATTAGCTGTTTCAATCTCTGAACCATAACAGCCTAATGCTGAATAACCCACGTCGTCCAGTACGATATAGATGACATTAAGATCAGATTTCTTATCGGAACTCTTGGGCAATCTCCTCAACTCCTTCATACTGCAACATTCAAGGACTACCAAAAAATCGACAAGTATATATTTAGTACTATATTAAAGGGACAATTTTAATATGAAAAAAACAAATAAAAAGAAGCCTTTTCCGGCTCCTTAAAAAACCTCATTTATTTATGGTACGGTTCCCCCCGATTAATCCGAAACGCTCTATATATCTGCTCAACGAGTATGAGCCTCATCAATTGGTGGGGGAAGGTCATCCGCGAAAAAGAAAGCTGCTCATTCGATCTTTTTATGACTTCCTCACTTAAGCCCAATGACCCTCCGATCACAAAGGCAATCTTACTTTTTCCATAGGTAGCTAGCTTGTCTAGTGAATCAGCAAGTTCCTCGGATGAGCTTAATTTTCCCTGAATCGCTAAGGCAATTACATATGTATCCTGGCTTATCTTTGCTAAAATTCTTTCGCCTTCTTTTTGCTTTACTTGCACCATTTCCAACTCACTTAATATTTCAGGTGCTTTTTCATCGGCAACTTCAATGACATCAACTTTTGCATAGGCAGTTAGTCGTTTTAAATACTCCTCAATACCCTGTTTTAAATATTTCTCTTTCAATTTACCAACCGTAACAATCGAGATATTCACAATCCACAACCCTTTTCAACTTGATTACAAACAGCTTACAAACAAGATATCCACAGAAGTTATCCACATATTCACAATTTTTATCCACATCTTGTATGGAATCATTTGTTCGCCACCATATATACAGCTTGTTTTTCACAATATTCACAGCCTGTTGATGACTTATCCACAGGGATTTGTGATAATACTGGATATGTTTGATATTGGTCCACAATATCATCTAAAGCAATCTCCACATGTTCCTCACAGCTATAAATCATTTTTCACTTCAACCTTTCTTACACTTCATAATTAATTTTATTGTTTACAGTAAAACGTTCTGTCATACGAACTGCCTCAATAACTAATACATCATAACACAAATAAAAACAGGAAAGTGAACGGTTCACTTTCCTGTTTTGCCTACGCTTTTATTGAGTTGTTTCTGCTGCTAATCTTAATGTCGTCTGCTTCAACTTACCTTCACGGTAATATTTAATCTCCAATTGCTCGCCAATTTTCTTTTTCTGGTACAAATGTTTCCGAAGATCGATGACGTCGTTAATTTTTTGCCCATCCATCTCTACGATGACATCCAACTCTTGCAAGCCTGCTTGAGCGGCTGGCGAATTGGGTACGACTTGTCGTAAGGCTACACCATAATTGATTGACCGAGGCAATTTCAACGCTTCTTCTTGATAGTAGGCTGGAATTTCAGAGACTGATTTTAAATCCACTCCCATATATGGACGTTTAACCGTTCCAAACTTTTCAAGATCATCGATAATTGGCCGGGCTGAATTGATTGGGATGGATAATCCAATTCCTTCAACTGCATTTTGTGCAATTTTCATGGAGTTAATTCCAACCAACTGGCCGGTAATATTAATTAAGGCCCCGCCGCTGTTTCCTGGATTAATGGCCGCATCGGTTTGCAGTACTTCTGCATTCCAGTCGATTAATCCATCCTGATTAATATCAACCGGAATCGTCCGCTTAAGTCCAGAGATAATTCCTTGTGTGACCGACCCTGAAAAGGTTGCACCAAGCGGGTTCCCGATCGCAATAACGGGTTCACCCATTTTTAAACTATCGGAATCACCAAATTCAGCTACCTTTTTTATCTTGTCCGCATCGACCTCTAGGACAGCCAAATCAGTCCAGACATCACTGCCGAGCAGCTTAGCAGGAATCTTTGTCCCGTCGATCAAGCTTACTTCCAGCTTTGTCGCCCCTTCAACCACATGATGGTTTGTGACAACGAAAGCTTTACCCCCAACCTTCTTATAGACAACTCCAGAGCCTGTTCCAGCGGCTTCTTCCTCTGAATCGGCTTGATTATCTGACCAAAAGCTGGTGGACTGGATATTATTGATTCCGACAACCGCATCAGCTGCTTTTTCAACAGCCTTCGTTGTATTTGTGTTCACATCATAGGCAACCTGTTTATGGATGAAATTCTGATCATTATTATTGTTAGTTGATTCTACTGCATTGTTTTCATTTGTATCAATTTGGTAGGGGAGGAACCCACGATTGGATAAGGCTGGAATAGCAATGATTACTAAAATTGCACCAAGTATCGCACCAACTACGCTGGCTAGGAAAACTCCACCCCTGTTTCCTTTCTGTTCCCTGAAGCGGTTTTGTGAATGATCATCATAATAACCCACTTTACATCATTCCTCACTTTCCGAAAAGATTGCTATCGTTTATTTTGGCTTATAAATACAATTATACTCGTTCATCTATAAATTACTAAATAATTACCTTGTATTAATAAAAACTTACGACTTTGTTCATAGTTTTTTAACAAATAATCTGCCATTGATTTGCGCTCCAGGCGCTTCGCTTTCCGCTCCAATCAACATAGTTATTAACCTCTAACCCTGCCAATAAAAAAAGAATGAAGTGCCTTATGAAAAAGGTACTTCATTCTTTTATAAATGTACTATACAGCTGTTAAAGCTGTCGGTGTTTTCGGGTCTGTATCGTAAAGGCCAAATTGTTCGCCAACAATCAGCCCACGCTCCTGAAGGGTCTGTGTTACCGCCATTTTTGCTAAGTCCTTCATGTTATTATCCATGCTTAAATGGGCAAGATAAATTCGCTTAGTTTGATCGCCAACCACATTACTCATCGCAAAGGCTGCGTCCTCATTAGAAACGTGGCCCACATCGCTTAAAATTCTTCGTTTAATATTCCATGGGTATCTGCCCATCCGAAGCATTTGAACATCATGGTTGGATTCAAAAATATACACATCTGCATTGGAGATGGTCCCCTTCATCCTGTCACTGACATAGCCTGTATCCGTAATTAAGACAAGTTTTTTTCCTCCATGATGAAAAACGTAAAACATGGGTTCTGCTGCATCATGTGATACCCCAAATGATTCAATATCAACAGCACCAAAGCTCTTCACTGTTTCCATATTGAAAACAAACTTTTGCTCCGTTGGAATCGCGCCGACCGAGTGTTCCATCGCCCGCCAAGTTTTTTCATTCGCGTATACAGGCAACTGATATTTACGGGCGAGAACCCCAATTCCCTTAATATGGTCACTGTGCTCATGCGTGACAAATATTCCGGAAAGTTTACTAATATCACGGTCAATTTGTCCAAACAGTGCCTCCATTTGCTTACCGCTAAACCCAGCATCAACTAGAAACGAATGTTCATCAGACTCCACATAAAGGGCGTTCCCTGTACTCCCGCTTGCAAGAATGCTATAACTTAAAGACATGCTATTTCACTCCAATTTACTATTTTCATCGCTGTTAAATTGAATAATCTGCCCTTCAAATGCGTTCACAAACAGGCTCTCCTTACCATCGACCTCAAAGCGCCAAGTTGGCGCTAATACTTGTGAAGCAGCCAACTGGATGAGTGTGGAGTAGCCAAGCTCTACCCTGGTAATTTTACTCTTCGACTTCAACATCCCTTTCTGGTGCAAGGTTTCAATCGCCTTTAACGGCTTAAGAATTTCTTCTTTTGCTGTTAAAGTTTCCATTTCCTCCAGGAAGGTCTGTTCATAAGAAACAATTTGATCAGCTTCATTCACTTTAAATGTGATCATCCCATTAATATTCTTAAACAACGGGAAATTCTCCGATCGTTGATAGTAAGTGATCGTTTGATCTTTGTTACTTTTCTCTCCAAATTGATAATCTTCTCCAAAAAGCACATTATCCGTTAAAAAGGTAGAAAGCTCTGCCGGTTCAAACTTATTAGTTAACTGCAGTGGTTTCTCTAATTTGGCATGAAGAGAGGTTGTCCCGATTCCGCTTAGAACAACAGTCTGTCCCTTAAGTTTTTTAATATCTTCTTGATTAAACATCTTAGGCTTTGCACTGAGGTATTGAGCCTTAATGGGATCCTTGGGAAGGTCCACAAATTTGATTTCATCCGCTTTCAGTTTTTCTTCAAACGAGGCCTCAGTAATCACCTCATATTTATTGGCATCACGGACTTTCATGAATTGAAATAAGAGATAAACATCTAAAATTAAGAACGTTATAATAAAAATTGTTTTAATCTTACTCCAATCCATGCTGCAATCCTCCTAGGTCTTCCATCGTAATCTGTCCCCATGTTTTATCATAGCGATAGAACCAGGCGGGTTCTAAAAGGATTAGCTTATTCTCATCTGAATCCCTTTCCATCCGATAGCCCAAGATCATTTCCTCAAGAAGACTTGGCTTAAAGTTCTTTTTGTTTTGTAAAAATTTCAGTGCATCATGCCCCGATGGGCGTGTGACCTTTTTCATTTCCGTTGTAAGGGGAAGTTCCAAAGAAATATTTGGCCGAATATATTGATTGATTTCATCACGGCCCCAAACCTCACTAATTTCAGCAATCCCGTTTCCATTAAAGACAGGATAGCCTTCGATGCTGTATAAACGAAAGGTTACGGAGTGATTAAGTTCATTTTTATCAACATAGCGATAAGGGTCTGTCCAGCCGCCATGTTCATTCACAAAGTCAATACTCCGTTTGACTAAATCATAAGAGCTATTAACAAAATTCTCTTCCACAGTTGGATTGACATAGCGAAGGACGTTACTTTCAAAATTCAACGTCATTTTACTAGAATCGTTCGTATATTCCTCCCCTGAAGGGACGAAGCTTTTTTGCACAAAACTAGGGTCGTTGAAAAGTGCTTCTTTAAATTCCTCAGAATCAAGATTAACAGGCAAATATTTATAGGTTGTCATTTCTGTTTCAGTTTCTGGAAGAAAAATCGTCCGCCATTCAGAAGCTTCATAGGCGAAATGACGTGGGAACTGCGCTGCATTTTTATAAATATTACGATTAAATTCACTTAAATGAGCAGAAGAAATATGACTTATATATACTTGCTGATGTTCAGTGGAAACAAAATAAACAATCCCATTTTCCTTTTCTGAATTCTCAACATTGACAATGATTCGATTGAAGGTGAAAGAAGGTATTTTTTTACCCTCAATATTTAAGACACTGCGATATAACTCAATCGGGACTTCTCCTGGAAAAATAATTTCCGCATTGCCGCTGCCATGGATTAATTCCTTAATGTTTTTCACATCGTTTGTATATTTTTTTACATCAAAAAAGGCCCAACTGCTTAATTGTTTGAGAACCTTTTCGATCTCTTCTGTGTTATTGGTTCCATAATGCTGACCCTTAACGTGAAAAAACACCTGGTCAGGCCTGACGATCTTTTGGACCTCTTGTTTTTCACTTAAGGTGACTTCAGCTACCGTTTTACTCTTTTCCATTGTTTCGTAATTAGGCTGGTAGGTCCAAAGATTCCATGTTAAAAGAATACTAACCAGAACTAAAAAGGTTAAAATTCCTGATTTAATATTTTCGTATCTCATGACCATTCATCCTCTTCAGAACGTTCATATGGGAGTGAAAAGGAAATCTTTGTTCCTTTCCCTTCCTCACTTGTTGCCCAGATTGCCCCACCATGAGCATTAACCATTTCCTTTGCAATCGCCAGACCTAGGCCCGTACCGCCTAGTTTCCGAGTTCTCGCTTTATCGACACGATAAAAACGATCAAAAATCTTTCCAATATTCTCTTTCGGAATCCCCATGCCTTGGTCTGTTACGCTGACAATAATTTTATCGTCCATCTCTTTAATCGAAAATGTTACATTTCCACCTTCAGGTGAATACTTTAAGGCATTTGAAATAATATTGTATAAGACCTGTGTCATTTTATCTTCATCAATTTCAACAAATATCACATGATTCGGGAGTTTTCTTTTAAAGGTGACGTTTTGTTCCTTCGACATTTCAAACCTGTCAATGATGCGGTGGAAGAAGTCGACGAAGTTTACCCATTCGATTTTCAGTCTGTAATCCGTACTATCCATTTTTGAAAGCTGGAGCAAGTCATTGACCAAGCGAATCATTCTTTCTGTTTCGGTCCGCGTCACTTCTAAAAATTCCGGAGCAATCTCCTCATCCCGCCAGGCACCATCTGCAAGAGCTTCTAAATAACTCCTCATTGTCGTTAGCGGTGTCCTAAGTTCATGGGATACATTGGCGACAAACTCTCTTCGTTCGGCGTCAATTTTTTCTTGATCCGTGATATCATGCAAAACCGCAATTAATCCATTGACAAAGCCCGTCTCTTTTTGAATCACAGAGAAATTGGCACGCAGGAAATAACGCTCGGTTTTTGTACTGTAATCTAAGATGATTGAATCCTTTTCCTCCAATAAGTCTTCGAAGGAATTGGTATCATCTAAATCTAATAACGAGACAATTGGCTGGGTCAGCACTGTTTCACGTGAAACATTCAGCATTTCTGCCGCTGGTTCATTGATTAAAATAACCCGGCCTTTCCTGTCGGTAGCAATGACACCATCCGTCATATAGGACAAAACAGATGACAGCTTCCGACGTTCCCCTTCAGTCATGGCCTGTGCTTCCTGGAGCTTTTTCGTTAAATTATTAAACGTAACAGCCAGTGTCCCAATTTCATCATTGCCATATACTTTTACTTTCCGTGAAAAATTACCCTTGGTCATCGCTAAGGCCTGCTTCTTCATATCAGCAATCGGTCTTGTGATGGTTTGGGCTAATAATATCCCTAATATAGCTGTAATCGATAAGGCAATTGCTGTCCCTGTAGCAAAAATCCCATTAATAGTTTTCATCTGTTCAAAGACATTTTCTATTTTTGCGACAAGGTAGATTGCACCAATTACTTTTTTACCTGACATAATTGGAGTAGAAAGGACCCAAATCCGATGGCCTGTTTGTGGGTCGATTAATATTGCGCTTTGATCCTCTTCTAAAACCATTGATTGTTTGATTCGGAGCTCTGTTGTCCTTTGTCCAACCACCCCTTGGTTACTGGGATGTGAGGTACCAAGAATTTTAAGAGACCTGTTTTCAATCACCCGAACTTCCGAAATATCACCTGCATCAAAGTCTCTGAGGATTTTTTTGATATCCTCTTCGAGTGTTGGATCTTCAGGCGTTCTCTCTTTCTCCATTTCCTGAACCAGATTGTAGGCAAGCAAATCAACCCGTTGCTTTATCGAAGTCTGGAAGTTTGTCCGTAATGTTTCTTCAAGCTGTTTGACAAAATAAACGCCGATAATTTGCATGGCTACTAAAATAAGGAGGACATAGATGATAACGAATTTTACGTTTATAGAGCGAAAGAAACCAACCTTTCTCATTCATCTTACTCCTGTTCAGGATTCCGCAAATAGTATCCAACTCCGCGGCGAGTAACAATCCACGTTGGATGACTTGGGCTGTCCTCAATTTTTTCCCGCAATCTTCTAACCGTTACATCAACGGTCCGCACGTCTCCGTAGTAATCGTAACCCCAAACCGTTTGCAGGAGGTGTTCCCTTGTCATCACTTGACCGATATGTTTAGCCAAATAGTAAAGCAATTCAAATTCACGGTGTGTAAGCTCGATTGTCTCACCTCGTTTTGAAACAACATAAGCATCAGGATGGATAATAAGTGAACCAATTTCAATTTCATTGGTTTCGTTCTCTGCATCTGGCTGCGTCAGAATTTGCTGGTGACGGCGCAAGTTAGCTTTTACACGCGCAATCAATTCTCTTGTACTAAAGGGTTTGGTTACATAATCATCCGCACCGAGTTCAAGACCTAAGACTTTGTCAATTTCAGAGTCTTTGGCAGTCAACATAATAATCGGCATTTCATACTTCTTGCGGACTTCACGGCATACTTCCATCCCGTCTCGTAATGGAAGCATAATATCTAAGAGGATTAAGTCAGGTTCGATTTCATCAACCAACTGGAGTGCTTCGTTTCCGTCATAAGCACAATAGACAACATAACCTTCTTTTTTTAAGTTAAACTGTAAGATATCAGCAATTGGCTTTTCATCATCAACTACAAGAATTTTCTTTTCCATACCATATCTCCTTATCATTTAGTCGATCTAATCTATTTAACAAATGCTCTAGAAGTCATAACTATACTAGATTACTGTATCATGTTATTGGCATAAATTCACCTATAAGTACTATTTGGAAAGATCTGGGTCGTGAAGCCAGACAATTCTCTAAGAATAAAGAAAAGCCTCTAGTGCCAACTAGAGACTTACCTTTTATCTTAAATAGGAAAGTGGATTTACTAGGCTGCCATTCTTATACACTTCAAAATGCAAGTGTACACCTGTTGCATCTCCAGTAGCTCCCATTACACCTATACTAGTACCCTTTGAAACCGTCTGGCCTACCCTAACCTTGAGCGACGACATGTGTCCATATAGGGTACGGTAACCATTTTGATGGTCAATGACAATTTTATTCCCATAACCGCCGCCCCAGCCAGCAGAAACAACGACGCCATTATCGGCTGCCTTTATTGTTCTGTTGCTTGGTCTGGCAATATCAATACCTTTGTGCATTCTGCCCCATCTAGGCCCTTGTTTACTGGATACATACCCACCTACAGTCGGCCAGGCAAAGTTTCCTTCCCCACGAGACGGAATGACTTTTATCCCTTTGATAACAATCTGATTCACAGGCTGTTCAAGGACTGTCGCATTTGACTCCACTTTCTGCACTGCTACACCATTTTGTTCAGTAATTTTATAGGTAACAGACCGCGAGCCACTTTTACCCTCTTGTTTTACCTTTTTCTCACCTTTTAGCAAGGAAGAATCTTCAACAACTGTATTTTTAAATGGAATTTCTTCCTTTTTATTTACTTCTTTATCAATAATCACTTCGATAAATGGTTTTGGAACGGTAATATTAATTTTTTCGCCAATCTTTAAAAGCGTATCCCCTTTTAGTCCGGGATTCACTGCTAAGATCTCCGCCAGTGTCAAGTCGTGGTCTTGTGCAATCATTTCGAGCACATCGCCTTCTTTAATCACATATTTCTGTTCTTCTAATGTACCTTTTTGTAAACAGGCAACTGCTTCTTCAGCTGACATCATTTTTTGTGGAACAATATTTTCTACTGAAAAGGAAACATTTTTTGATAATCGAACGTCTAATAGACGAGACTCATTTTCTTTTAATTCTGGTAATGTCGAATTGACGGAAGCTTTTCGGGCCTTAAGTTCGGTTAATTGATCCTCCGGCACGTATTGTTGGATTAGCTTCTTCATAACTTCTTCAGCTGTATTTTGATTATCTACGTAAACAACGGGCTTACCATCAATAATAATCGCAGAGGCCTCTGTTTGAAGTTGGAATATACTCTTAATAGTTCGGACTGTTTCTTGCTTGTTTGCAGCAGAAGGAAATACTTGATATGGAATGTTTTGCACCTGTTGATCGATTTTGTTACTGTCATCGACTTTTGCAGCAATTATTTTATTTACAACAGCCTTATCTGCAATATTTCCAATATATGTACCATCCAGATATACGTCATAATCCTTGGTTGATTTTGATGTATCTGCAAAAGCAACCGGTCCGTTACTAAATGCAATCAGCGATGAAGCAATTGTAGTAGCAATCGTTATCTTAAGAAATAACTTTTTTGTTTTTGATACCTTATTGAAAAGCAGCATTTTTCCTCCCTAAACCACGGTAAAACCCTCTTAATCTAGTGTTTACCCACAAAAGAATTCCCCAGTATTTTAGACCTTCTATACTTTAACATAATTTTTTGTAAATAGATTAACAGTCTTTATACTGTAACAAAAATGTATAATTACTGACACTTACCTACATTTATGTGAAATATTCTAAATAGATTTCCGTGTTTTTCTTTTTAAAAAGCAGGGGAAAGTCCCTATTAAATAAGGGTTTTTCTAGTTCTGAAGGAGGAGGAAATAATTATTACAATAATCGACAAAAACTCATGGTTCTTTTGTAAAAAAGAGGTGGTTTTATTACACTGGGATTACAATTTCAATTTTTAACTAAAAAAAGAAGCCTGCAAATGCAAGCTTCTCTTTTTATGGCTCAGGACGGAATCGAACCGCCGACACAAGGATTTTCAGTCCTTTGCTCTACCGACTGAGCTACTGAGCCACTTATATGGCGGTCTGGACGGGACTCGAACCCGCGACCTCCTGCGTGACAGGCAGGCATTCTAACCAACTGAACTACCAGACCAATATTTAATTGATTGTCAGCAAGGAAACCGTCCTTGCCAGCCTCTTACTGACAATCAAAAGCCATGACCCCTACGGGACTCGAACCCGTGTTACCTCCGTGAAAGGGAGGTGTCTTAACCGCTTGACCAAGGGGCCATATATTGAAAGTTATTTTGCAAAAGCAAAAAACTTTGGTGAGCCATGAAGGACTCGAACCTTCGACCCTCTGATTAAAAGTCAGATGCTCTACCAACTGAGCTAATGGCTCGTACTAAAAAACGTTTCAAAAACTTTGTCGTACTGTGACGACGCTTTTTATAATAGCACGGACTATCTATTCAATGCAATACTTTTTTTGAAAAAACTTTTTAAAAGATTTGAAGCCCTCTAATTAGAGGGCTCCATTAGTTAAGTAACAATTAAATTTGTCTCCATGGGCTGCGGACTACATTTGTTTGATTTCGATCTGGTCCAACAGAGAACGTAGTTAACGGAATTCCAGTAAGCTGTGTTACACGTTCCACGTAATGACGTGCATTTTCAGGTAATTCATCTAATGTTTTAACTCCAGTAATATCCTCACTCCAGCCAGGTAATTCTTCATAGACAGGTTCGCACTGTGATAAAACCTTTAAGCTAGCAGGATATTCTGTAATCAATTCATCTTTATAACGATATGCAGTACAAATCTTCAATGTCTCAATACCCGATAGTACATCAATCGAATTGAGGGACAGGTCGGTTAAGCCACTTACACGGCGAGCATGACGAACTACCACACTGTCAAACCAGCCAATTCGACGAGGACGCCCAGTTGTTGTGCCATATTCACGACCAACTTCGCGGATACGATCGCCGATTTCATCATTTAGTTCAGTAGGGAAAGGTCCATCACCAACACGAGAAGTGTATGCCTTACACACTCCAACCACATGAGTGATTTTAGATGGTCCGACACCAGACCCAATCGTTACACCGCCGGCTACTGGGTTAGATGAGGTCACGAATGGGTATGTACCTTGGTCAATATCAAGCATGACACCCTGTGCGCCTTCAAAAAGAACCCGTTTGCCTTCATCTAAGGCATCATTCAATACAACAGATGTATCACAAACATATTGTTTAATTTGCTGACCATATTCATAATACTCTTCTAGGATTTCTTCCTTCGTAAATCCTGTAGTCTCATAAATACGTTCGAACAAACGATTTTTCTCTTGTAAATTACGATCAAGCTTTTCTTCAAATACATCGTGTTCGAGCAGGTCAGCGATTCTAATCCCCACGCGAGCTGCCTTATCCATATAGGCAGGTCCAATCCCTTTTTTAGTCGTTCCAATTTTATTAGCGCCCTTACTTTCCTCTTCCACTGCATCTAGTTTTAAATGATATGGAAGGATGACATGGGCACGGTTACTAATACGAAGATTATCGGTTGTAACGCCCTTTTCATGTAAGTAGGCAAGTTCGGTTACAAGTGCCTTTGGATCAACAACCATACCATTACCAATTACACAAATTTTTTCCTTATAAAATATTCCTGATGGAATTAGATGTAATTTGTATGTTTCTCCATTGAACTTAATGGTGTGGCCTGCATTATTTCCTCCCTGGTAACGGGCAATTGCCTCGGCATTTTCTGAAAGGAAATCGGTAATTTTACCCTTTCCTTCATCTCCCCATTGCGTCCCAACCACTACTACTGATGACATATAAGGCACCTCCAAATTAAATACGATTTTCTTTTTTCCATACACAAGTTTACCAACTTTCATGGCTAAAAGCAAACAAAACACGAACGTTTTATATAAGGGTATATTATTATGTTCGTAAAATATTAATTTAGGAATCTATCAAAATCGCATCCTGCAGATTTGGATATTTCTCAAATAAAATAGAATTATAGTTTCGTAAAATAATGATAAGGAAGTAAAATATGATTATTAAACATCGGCAAGAGCAATCGGAAATAATAATTTTAAGATCATTATATGTTCGAATGAGTTTATAAGATAAGGAAATAACTAACTATTTAAGTCTTAAAAAAGGATACGAAGAGGAAAAAAAGAGTGATGTCTGGTTAGAAGGGCTTTCCGAGGATTGGCTTATTATCCATGATTTATTACTTGAGTATAACAATTCTAAATTTCAAATTGATACCTTACTTATTTTGCAGGACACCATTTACCCCATTATCTAAGCCTCCACGACCAATATTCGCTATTAATCTACACACAAAAAAGGCTAGCCAAAAAAACTTGGCTAGCCTTAATCTATGCACCCGGCGGATCATTATACCGTGTCTCGAGGTTAACGAACTTATTATATTCCTTAACAAAGGCTAACGACACTGTTCCGGTCGGGCCGTTACGCTGCTTGGCAATAATGATCTCGATAATATTCTTATTCTCTGATTCTTTATCATAGTAGTCATCACGATACAAGAACGCCACGATATCGGCATCCTGCTCAATACTTCCGGATTCACGGATATCGGACATCATCGGGCGTTTATCTTGACGCTGCTCGACACCACGGGAGAGCTGAGAAAGAGCAATAACAGGAACCTTCAATTCACGTGCTAATTGCTTTAGGGAACGTGAAATCTCAGAAACTTCCTGCTGACGGTTTTCACCAGATCGTCCGCTTCCTAAGATCAGCTGCAAGTAATCAATTAATATCATGCCTAAACCATGCTCCTGCTGGAGACGGCGGCATTTGGAACGGATGTCACTGATTCGGACCCCTGGAGTATCATCGATAAAAATCCCTGAACTCGACAGGCTGCCCATCGCCATCGTCAGCTTACCCCAGTCTTCATCCGTCAGGGAACCTGTACGAAGTCTTTGCGCATCGATATTCCCCTCAGAACAAAGCATACGCATTACCAGCTGTTCGGCACCCATCTCCAGGCTAAAAATCGCGACATTTTCATTCGTTTTCGTCGCCACATTGGCTGCAATATTCAAGGCAAACGCTGTTTTACCCACGGAAGGACGGGCGCCAACAATAATTAAGTCATTACGCTGGAATCCAGCTGTCATTCGGTCCAGTTCCGCAAATCCTGTTGAAATACCCGTAATGTCCCCAACACGGTTATGCATTTCCTCAATATTGTCATACGTACGCACAAGTACATCCTTGATATTATGGAAAGCACCGGCATTCTTTCGCTGCGCCACTTCCATAATACTTTTCTCCGCTTCACTTAAGAGAGCTTCCACTTCATCTTCGCGGGAATATCCATCCGAAGCAATGCTTGTTGCGGTACGAATTAATCTTCTAAGTAATGACTTTTCTTCTACAATTCTTGCATAATACTCAATATTTGCTGCTGTCGGAACAGAGGCAGCCAATTCCCCTAAATAACTAACCCCGCCTGTATCTTCAATCAGTTTGGCAGCTGAAAGCTCCTCAGTTACCGTAACTAAGTCAACTGCTTTCCCTTGATCATTTAGACTAAGCATGACATTAAATATTTTTTGGTGGGAAGCACGATAAAAATCCTCAGGAATTAATATTTCTGAAGCTAAAATCAAAGAGGCAGGTTCTAAAAAAATCGCCCCTAACACAGCCTGTTCGGCTTCTATATTTTGCGGCGGCATCCTGTCCGCATATAAGTCATTCATCTATCAAAAACCTCCTATTATGAAGAGGATGATTTATATAAAAATAGCATAAGCTCAGCAATTATCAAAGTTCTAAACTATCATATCCTATCCAAAAAAGAAAAAAGTGACCAGTTAAGACCGATCACATGGCGTTGATTACATTTTATATTCTATCATGTTCCGCAGCGATTTCGCACTGGGAAAATTTTTATTTTACTTCGGTGACAGAAACGGTTAACGTTGCGACGACTTCATGATGGAGCTTCACCGGAACCTTTGTGTGGCCAAGCGTACGAATCGCATCCGCTAATTCCATTTTGCGTTTATCGATTTTAATACCATGTTTCTTTTGTAATTCTTCAGCAATCTGCTTCGTGGTAATCGAGCCAAATAAGCGGCCGCCTTCACCAGCTTTAGCAGTTAATTCCACCGTAATTTGATCCAATACCTCTTTTAATTTTTGTGCTTCCGCTAATTCTTCAGCTGCTTCTTTTTCTTCCTTCTTCTTAAGTGCATCCAGCGTACTGATATTCGCGTTATTGGCTTCCTTTGCTAAACCTTGTTTAATTAAAAAGTTATGGGCATAACCATCAGCTACATTCTTGACTTCGCCCTTTTTCCCTTTACCTTTCACGTCTTTTAAGAAAATTACTTTCATTCTTTTTTCACTCCTTCAAAATATTCATCAATTGCTAGCTTTAATTTACTTTCCGTTTCTGCGATCGATAAGCCACTCAGCTGTGTGGCGGCGTTAGTCAGGTGCCCTCCGCCTTTTAAGGCTTCCATAATTATTTGGACATTGATGTTTCCGAGTGACCTTGCACTGATGCCAATGACCCCTTCGCTGCGCTCGGAGATAACAAAGGAAGCAAGCACTCCGTCCATTGTTAACAATGTATCCGCTGCTTGGGCAATAATCACTTGGTCATTAAAGTCATTTGCAGTTCCCTTTGCAATGGCAATCCCATCGCGGTAAAAAGTAACAGACTCAATTAACTTGGCGCGTTTGATATATGTATCAACATCTTCTTTTAAAAACTTTTGAACGAGGATCGTATCTGCTCCATGTGCTCTTAGATAGGACGCAGCATCAAACGTTCTTGAGCCTGTTCGTAACGTAAAACTTTTTGTATCGACGATGATTCCTGCTAACAGGGCGGTCGCTTCAATCATTTCAATTTTACCCCGTTTTGGCTGATATTCAAGAAACTCAGTCACAAGTTCTGATGTCGATGAAGCATAAGGTTCCATGTAAACAAGTAAAGGATTAGCAATAAAATCCTCACCTCGGCGATGATGGTCAATCACAACGACATGATCAATTTTATTAAGAAGCCGTTCTTCCATGACCATGGAAGGTTTATGGGTATCGACGACGACGAGCAGGGTTTTATCAGAAGCGATTTCAAGCGCCTCTTCTGGACCAATAAAATGTGAAAATAATTGCTCTTGATTGCGGATCTCCGACATGAGCCGTTTGACACCATTGTCGATTTCCTGCATGTTAACAACGATATAAGCATCTTTCTGATTCATTTGGGCTACTTTATAAATGCCAATGCTAGCGCCAATTGAATCCATATCCGGATGTCTATGGCCCATAATGATCACTTTATCACTTGCCATAATTAAATCCCTTAAGGCATGCGAAATGACCCGCGCTCTAACTCTAGTTCTCTTTTCGATTGGATTTGTTTTACCGCCATAGAACTTCACCTTGCCACTTGCCAGTTTAATGGCCACTTGGTCGCCGCCTCTGCCTAAGGCTAAGTCCAAGCTGGATTGGGCTAAAACCCCCAGTTCTGGCAGGGAAGAAACACCTGTACCGACACCAATACTTAAGGTAAATGAGACGTTTTGTTTAGAAGTCATCTCTCTTACTTCATCAAGAATCGTAAATTTACCTTTTTCCAACTTCTGAAGAATCCCTTCACTAAACACAGCCATAAATCGTTCAGATGAAATTCTTTTTAAAAAGATCCCATTATCCTGCGCCCATTTATTCAGGATTGACGTCACCAAATTATTGATGCTGCCACGCATCTGGTCATCCATCCCTTGAGTAAGATCATCATAATTGTCTAAAAAGATGATTGAAATGACAGTTCGGTCATTTTGATACATTTTTTCGATTTCCTTTTGTTCCGTCACATCGAAAAAGTATAAAAGCCGTTCTTCCCGTTTATGAATCACACGGAATTTTCGTTCATGAAGCGTAATGATTTCTGTTTCTACTTCCTGTTTAATTAACGGAATCAGCGTATCTGCGACATCATAAAGTGATCTTCCGACCAAGGTATCCTCATCGAAACAAGAGGCAAGAAATGGATTGGTCCATTCGATATAATACTCATCATTAATAAGCATAATCCCGATGGGCATTTCCATCAATGCTTCTTCGCCCACTCTTTTAACCCGGTAAGAAAGAGTCGCGATATACTCTTCCATTTCTTTTCTTTGGCGGCGGTCAACAACAAACATATAGTAGAGCGGGAAGAGCATGATAAACAGCCCGGCTGCACTAATGGTCCAATTATAGAAGGACAGGGCAATGATCAATACCACTGTAACGCCTATTAACCCATAAAAAGGGTAACGAATCGACCGCTTTTCTAAAAATGCAGGCAATATTTTCAGCTCCTAGTCGTGAATCTTACTCTTTCATTTCAAATCGCTTTCGAAAATCAAAACCTAAATCAGTAATGCCTAATAACATTATTATATAACGGACTATTGGAATCATGAAAGTAAGAATTACAACTAACACAGCAAGTCCCTTTGCAACCGACTTTTGGTAGAAAATAAAAAATAAAAGAGCCAGACCCTGAAGCATAATAAATGTCTCTAATATGTACCTGGCGTTAATTAAAACAGAATATAAGTAAGTTCCCTCTTGCGGATGAAAGAGCAGCATTATCCCCAAGGCAATTAAATAATACCATAAAAGGCTTTTAGGCAGGACAAGATTGCGAAAACTGCCCCATGGCTGTACGTTCACCCCAAACCTCTTCGCAATTGGAAAGCAAATCCATTGAGTAATAAAAGAGGAAAGGATGGAAGCGAAAATCAGTGCACTTGGTGCAAGCGTTACGATTTGCTTAAGCATTAAGGCATTTTGCTTTTTTAAGAGTTCAACTTGGTCTTCTCTTCCCATTGCTTTAAGCATTGCCTCAGAGCTTTTAACTGATTCATTTAACGCTGCAGTAAGTTCATGGATAATATCGATTTTCATAAAAGCAACCATGACGACATATGAAATCACAAGGCCAGCCATAAATGTAAGGGAACTAGCAATTAATATGAACGTCCGGCTCTTGCCCTTTTGGAGCAGATAGCCAATAACAGCACCGACCGAACCATAAATCAACATTAAGCCAACTCCCATTAAAGAGCCTGCAATAAATGCAATAAATATGGCGGCTACTAAAAAGGCGGCAATCAGTTTCAGATTATTTTTAACAGAAAACATGATAAATGGCAGCGGCAGTACCAGGTTTAGGATTGATCCAACGACAGGCACATAAATCGTTATTAATAATAGCGCAGCAAAGGCCGCCAAAAGAACAGCACCCTCTGTAAGCTTGCGTACATCTTTCACTACTTCACCCCTAATTTTACAAAGCTATTCTTTAATTTTAGCGATATAAGGTGTTCTATTCAACTCTAGAGTATAACAAAAAGGCAGCAGGGATAACCCTAACTGCCTTTTTACTTATCTATTTTTATTCACCTGCAACAAATGGAAGTAATGCCATTTGACGTGAACGTTTGATTGCAACTGTTAATTTACGTTGGTATTTAGCGCTAGTACCAGTTACACGACGTGGTAAAATCTTTCCACGCTCAGAGATAAATTTCTTAAGTAAATCCACATCTTTATAATCGATGCGAGAGATACCGTTTGCTGTGAAATAACATACTTTACGGCGTTTTGCGCGACCGCCTTTACGTCCTCCTGCCATGAAAATTCCCTCCTTTATCAATTTTATTTTATCGTTCATTTAAGGTTGTTTAGAATGGAAGGTCGTCATCGGAAATATCAATTTGACCATTACCTGCAAACGGATCCTCGTCCATTCTTTGGAAACCTTTATTCGTGTTTTGGTTTTGACGTTGTTGATTCTGATTGCCGCCGCCATAAGGATTCCCTTGAGGTTCCCTTGGTGGAGCACCGAATTGATTGTTGTCGTTTCTACCATTGCCGCCTGAAGAACCCCTAGGTTCAAGAAATTGAACATTATCTGCCACAATCTCAGTAAAATACTGACGTTTTCCATCCTGCTCGTAAGTACGAACTTGAATTCGACCATCAACACCTGCCAAGCTGCCCTTTTTCAAGAAGTTGGCAACATTTTCAGCAGCCTTACGCCAAACTACACAGTTAAGAAAGTCTGCTTCACGTTCCCCTTGGGGATTTGAAAATTGACGATTTACTGCAAGAGTAAATGTAGCAACCGCAATGCCATTTGGTGTATATTTCAGTTCAGGGTCTTTGGTTAAACGGCCAACAAGAACAACACGATTTATCATCAGAATCAACTCCTTTTTTTTCAGAAAATGTTTCACATGAAACATTTTCAAATCTATTATTAAACTTCTTCTCTAATTACTAGATGGCGAATGATATCTTCGCTGATTTTTGCAAGACGAGAAAATTCTTGTACTGCAGCAGCTGAAGATGTTGTTTTAGTGATTTCGTAGTATCCGTCGCGGAAATCGTTGATTTCATATGCTAAACGACGCTTACCCCAATCCTTTGTTTCAGCAGTTTCCGCACCGTTATCAAGAAGAATTGTATTAAAACGCTCTACAAGAGCCTTTTTAGCTTCATCTTCAATATTTGGGCGGATGATGTACATGATTTCGTACTTATTCATCACAGTCACCTCCTTTTGGTCTAAACGGCCCATTTGGGCAAGGAGCAATTATTCATTACTCACAAGTTGAAATTATAGCATAGTTATTTAACAAAAGCAATCTCATTCACAGGATTGAGATTTTTCCAACTAGCGCTGTTAAACCTGCCTGTTGATTTCCGCTCCAGGCGCTTCGCTTTCCGCTCCAATCAACAACAATGAGGTTTAACACAATTAAAAAAAGCTCTACAAATTCTGCAGAGCTTGAAATATTATACGTTGAAACGGAAATGGATGACGTCGCCGTCTTTTACTTCATATTCTTTACCTTCTAAACGGACCTTGCCCGCTTCTTTTGCTGCGGTATGACTGCCAGCGGCTAATAAATCTTCATAAGAAACGGTTTCGGCGCGAATAAAGCCGCGTTCAAAATCAGAGTGAATAACTCCTGCACATTGCGGTGCCTTCATTCCTTTTCTGAAGGTCCAGGCCCGAACTTCTTGAACACCTGCTGTGAAATAGGTCGCTAAGCCAAGCAAGTGATAGGCCGCACGGATTAATTGGTCAAGGCCGGATTCTTCAATGCCTAACTCCGATAGGAACATTTGCTTTTCTTCACCTTCGAGTTCAGCAATTTCCTCTTCAATCTTTGCACAAATCACGATCACTTCTGCATTATCTGCAGCAGCAAATTCGCGGACCTTTTGAACATATTCATTGTCAGAAGGATCGGCAATATCATCTTCACTCACGTTGGCCACATAAAGAACAGGCTTGATTGTTAACAGATGCAGTCCTTTAACAAGTTTCATTTGTTCTTCCGTAAAATCAACGGTACGAGCTGGTTTCTCTGCTTCAAACGCATCACGAAGCATGGAGAGGACTTCGAATTCAGCCGCTGCTTCCTTATCTTTTTGCTTAGCCAATTTTTCAACACGGTTAATCCGCTTTTCAACCGATTCCATGTCAGCAAGAATTAACTCCAAGTTAATGACTTCAATATCATCGATTGGATCGACTTTACCAGATACATGGGTAATGTTATCGTCTGCAAAACAGCGGACTACTTGGCAAATCGCATCCACTTGGCGAATATGTGAGAGGAACTTATTTCCGAGTCCTTCACCTTTACTTGCACCTTTAACAATCCCGGCAATATCGGTAAATTCAAAAGCGGTGGGAACCGTCTTTTTTGGTTGAACAAGTTCAGTTAATTTTTGCAGACGGGCGTCAGGTACTTCAACGATTCCGACGTTCGGGTCAATCGTACAGAAAGGGTAATTGGCCGATTCTGCCCCTGCCTGGGTAATTGCGTTAAATAAAGTAGACTTACCAACGTTCGGCAAACCTACGATACCAGCTGTTAATGCCATTTATTTCACTCCTCAAAAAAATAAGATCTATTTTAAATAAAATTAGTTCTGATAATAAAAAGACAAGTCTTTCACAATTATAGGCATTTCAATGTAAAAAGACAAGAATGATTAATGGTAACAACAATTAAAGAAAGCAGGTACGAAGATTTGGTTTTATGCCAATAAATGCTAAATAAAGATAAAAAGAGATCGAAATTTCAAACTAATTCCCCCTCTTTCTACAAATTTTCCTATATTATTTAGTAAATATGGTAAAATTTAATACAAACTTTACTTGATAGTTTTACTAGAATAATAGATTAATAGATATATGGAGGAGGAGTAATGAAAAAAACAAACACACAACAAGTACCTAAAAAGTCAGATGGACCCTGGATTTCAGGAAGTATTGTAAAAAAAGCCTTACTTCCGAGTTTTTGTTTTGCAGTGCTGTCTACCGTTGCTTTTGAGGAAACAATTTTTGCAGAAAAAACAAGTTCTACACAAATCAGTAGTAATAGTGTTCAGACTACCAAGTATGTAAATGTAACCAGTGGCACATTAAATTTGCGGAAAAGTACTTCGATGAGCTCAGCTATCGTCACAACTCTATCAAAAGGGATGGCTGTAACCGTCTATTCTGAAACAAAGGGATGGGCCAAGGTAAGTGTGAACGGTAAAAATGGCTATGTCAGCTCGGGCTTTCTTTCATCCAAAAGTCCGACCAATATCCCCTCATCACCGACGACAACCGCCAAAACTAAATACGTAAATGTAAAAAGTGGCACGTTAAATATGCGGAATGGTACTTCAACAAGTGCATCGATTATTGTAAAACTTGCAAAAGGGAAGGCGGTAATGGTTTATTCTGAAGCGAATGGCTGGGCGAAAATTAAGGTTTATGGAAAAACGGGCTATGTAAGTTCTGCTTTTTTATCTGGTACGAGCCCAAGCAAAAATTCTAATACGAGTACATCAGCCTCTACTCCTGTGAACGAAATACCGGATAAACAAACGACCATAAACAAATATGTAAATATCAACCTAGGCTCCACTCTAAATATGCGCAAAAGTGCCTCATTGAATGCATCCATTTTGATTAAATTAGCTCGCGGGGTGAAAGTCATCGTTCATTCTGAAGCAAAGGGCTGGGCTAAAATAGAAGCATATGGGCAAATGGGATATGTCCAAGCTCACTATTTATTTGAAAAAACTCCCCCTGTCGGATTGGATGCTGCGAACAATAATCATTCGGAACCGAGTAAAGAAACTACGAAGACAAAATATGTGGATGTTATTTATGGTTCCAGCTTAAATATGCGTTCTAGCGCTGCTGGGAGCGCCTCTATCGTAACAAAGTTATCAAGAGGAACCCTTGTCACCATTCTTTCCGAAGGAAATGGTTGGGCTAAAGTAGCGGCCAATGGGAAAACGGGATATGTCAGCACGCAATACTTATCACTAACTCCGCCCTTTAATCCCAATACCACTAGTGGAACCATTGATAAGGTTATTGAAAGCTATGACATTCCCTTATCTGATTTGGTACAAAAGCAGATGGCAGTTAAACCACAAACAGACAAGTCATATGATACGTACATCAGAGCTGATGGCTTAACATTAACTAGTGAAACAAGCGGGACAGTCCATGGATCGGGTTGGAATGTAAGAGGTGGTGCTGGTCCTGCCTATTGGGTAGTCGGCCAAGTGAAGAAGCAGGATACTCTACAAATTCTTGGTAAACTAAAGGGGACAGATGGGTATGATTGGTACCAAGTAAAATTTAATAAAACCTGGGTTAATGCGAGTCCGGAAGATGTTACCTATTATGCGGATCCTAATAATTTCCAAAAGAATTCGGTCGATTCCCTGCAATTTCTTAAACTGTCAGTGACAGCCAATATAAGTGGTAAAGAGGTTAATGAAAGAATTCTGTCTGGAAAAGGTAGTTTGCAAGGATTAGCATCCACCTTTATCAAGGCTGGAAATACATATGGAATAAATGAACTTTACTTAATATCCCATGCTTTATTAGAAACAAATAAAGGTAAATCACAACTGGCTCAAGGCGTCCAAATTAATGGAAAAACTGTTTATAATATGTTCGGAATTGGTGCTTATGATCAAACTGCGGTCACCAGTGGGGCCCAATTTGCTTATAATGCTGGTTGGTTTTCTCCTGAGAAGGCTATTCTCGGCGGTGCTCAATTTATTGCCAACGGATATATTAACGCAGGGCAGGATACCCTCTATAAAATGAGATGGAATCCAGGTTCAACAGTAACAAGCGGTCGTGCAGCACATCATTATGCGTCAGATATCGGCTGGGCTGCCAAGCAAGTCCACCAAATATACAATTTATATAATTTAATAGATTCTTATAAACTAGTACTAGAGATCCCGAAATATAAATAAGTCTAATTATGAGAAAGGGGGCCGCTCGGCAGCCCCCTTTTCTCATATAAATTAATGGACCTTTTCAATATTCACGAGACAATCATATAAGGTGCTCCCGAGGCCATTATCAGATGCACCGCTCGAGGTCAGGTGATTAACAGACCCGCCAAACTGCTTCCAAATTCCTTCATCGATATTAATGGTGTTCGGATGGACAGCCGCTGCTATCGAAATATAGCCCTTTACTTCCCCGCGGTCATTCCAGACCCTTACAAAATCATCTTTTTGCAAACCGAGAACATCAGCAATATTTTGGGCAACTTCAACCTTCACTTTTGGTGCCACTGGGTAAAGGTGGTAGTTCTGCGAGTGATTGGAGCGCATCGGATGAATGGTCAACAGACTGTATGGATATTTTTCAGCAAGCTTCGGATTTTCCCATTTAGACTCTGCAGGTACAGCTAAGGTTAACCGTCCATCGCTGAGTTTACGTGAACCTAACTGTGCCGTGAATTCAAACTTTCCGGATGGTGTTTTAAACTTTCGGTCCTGCCATGGGATGGCGAGAACCGGCAATTCTAATGTATGCTTATCCATTAAAGTTTCTAGAGATGCACCCTTTTCTTCCAATGCTTGAAAGGCCATTCTTAGGAATTGCTGTCTTGTAAAATCAAAATCCTCACCAAAGCCAAGTCTTTTCGCTAATTCAGTCCAGATCCATAAATCCGGTTTGGCTTCACCCGGTGCTTCTACAAGCTTAGGGCCATAATTCACATAATGATGATACATCGAAGAATAATAAATATCCTCTTCCTCAAAGACAGTTGTAGTCGGCAACACATAATCGGCAAGCTGTGCGGTGTCCGTCATAAATTGCTCAATCACTACCAGCGTCGCTACGGAAGAGAAGGCTTTTTCAACCACTTGGGTGTCAGGCACCTGGGTCAAGGGATTTCCACACGTCACTACAATCATCTGAATTTCTGGGTCTATTGCCTTTAACACTTCTTCTGCCTGCTTCATAATTGAAAATTGGCGCTTCTTTTGTTTGCGAGTTGGCAGGGCCAAGTCTTCAAACACGAAGCTCTGCCCAACTTGAAGGTTGGCATAATTGGCGCCGCCGCCTGCAATGCCAATATTCCCACTGCATGCAACAAGGGCATCAATGAAGCGAATCGTATTGCCGCCATTTTTATAGCGTTGTAAGCCAAGCCCCATAAAGGTAGAAGTTGGTTTGTCCGCATAAACATGAGCTAATTTAGTGATCACTTCACAAGGGACTTCCGTCATTTCACTAATTTTTTCGATCGAGATGCTGTTAAGGAGCTGTTCAACCTCATCAAAGCCAGCGGTAAATTGCTCAATAAAGCTGCGGTCTTCTACTCCTAAGCGGACCATTTCTTTGATAATTCCCGCCGCTAATAGTCCGTCCATCCCAGGTTTAATCGATATATAGTCATCGGCAATTTTCGCCGTTGCATTAAAGATAGGGTCAATAACCACTAGTTTCGTGCCACGTTTTTTCGCTTCTAAAAGCTTTTCGTAAAAGTGCATATTTGTCCGGGCGACATTTCGTCCCCAGACAATAATATTTTTACTGTTGTAAAGATCATCTGGTTTGTGGCTGTAAGCATCGCCAAAATCCCACTTTTGTGCTTCAATTCCTGCTCCCCAGCAGAGCGAGCCGTAAAGCTCGGTCACACCGCCATAGCAATTAAAGAAACGCTGGTCGAGGTTTTTCAATAAGCCATTATTCGCGTAGTCATGGCTGTGTAAAACCGCGGTAGAACCGTACTGTTCTTTTATTTGTTTTAATTTATCAGCAATCTCATTGAGTGCCTGTTCCCAGGAAATTTGCACAAATTGACCGTTTATCTTTTTTAATGGATGCAACAACCGTTGCGAGGAGTTTGTCCTTGTTTCGAGCATCCGTCCCCGACCGCAAATTTTCCCTTGTGTGATTGGATGGGAGGGATCTCCTTCTACTTTAGTGACCCGGTCATTTTCGACTGTTACATTAAAACCGCAGCTATCCCAGCAATTTAACGGACATGCTGCCTGATGTATTTGTGCCAATTTCCTCACCCCCTATGTGCAAAATTCTATTTCTACTTTTCTAATAAGAATAATATAATTTGGCAAAAAAAAGAAGCATAAGACTACTCCTCATGCTTCACCAAAATTTTCTTCATTTTCCTTGAAAATTCTCTCCTTGGTATGAGGACACTGTGACCACAGCCCTCACATTTGATCCGAACGTCCATCCCCATGCGGATCACCTTCCAACGATTTGTTCCACAAGGATGCTGTTTCTTCATCTCGACAACATCATTTAAGGCAAATTCTTTTTCTTCCATTGCAAAATCTCCCCTTATTTAGGTTGTTCAGACCCATACATGACCACTCTTGGATTTGGAGCTTTAATGCCATTCTCGTCTAATTGAAGTTTGATATCCCTGCGAATATTTCGAGAAACGGCCGCTTGCTTCATTGGCTGTGTTTCTGCGACAACCCGTAATACAACCTCGGTTGCACCCATTGTTTGAATCCCTAATAGCTCAGGGGCTTTAACTAACTCTTCATATTGGGCAGGCATAAACTGAATGGTATCCTCAATTACCTTTTCCGCCTTCGCTATGTCCTCACCATAGGCGATGGCAATATCAACAACGGCGATACTATTATTTATAGAGAAATTGGTTACTTCGATGATACTGCCATTTGGTAAAATATGCAGTTCCCCGGTCCAGCTTTTAATTTTTGTGGTTCTTAGTCCTATAGTTTCGACATTACCTTCATATTGTCCTATGCGAACATGATCACCGACTGAAAATTGATCCTCAAAAATAATAAAAAAGCCAGAAATAATATCCTTCACTAAACTTTGTGCACCAAAACCGACGGCTAAACCAACAACCCCAGCCCCAGCAATCAGTGCTTTTACATCAATTCCTAACACAGAAAGGATCATCATAAAGGCGATAAAATAAACCACATAAGAAAGGACATTATCCAGGAGCCTTGAGAGCGTTTCTTCACGCCGATCTGATGTATTAAGCGGAGAGAGGTTTCTAATTTTAAAAATGTTATGAATCATCAATTTTCCAATTCGAATCAAGATATTGGTAATGATTAAAATCACAAGGATTTTTAGAAGGGCTTCCCCCATATTCAACCATGTATCTTCATTTTGAAATTTATCGATTAATTTTTGCATTCCCTTTTGTGTGAGACTCATTCAGACACCATCCTCTAATAACTTCATATTCCACATCTATTTTAGCAATTATTCTGCGCAGTTAATAGCATAATGAATTTTCCTTTTTCTCCCCAGTCCATGTATAGATTTACTGAAAATTTCGTATACTAATAAGACTTAAGGGTGAGGGAGTGACTTAATGAATCTGAAGACCAGTTTTTTTGACAGGAGGGCTAAGATGCGAATCAGCCACGATGATTTGCATGCGGCTGAAAATCTAGCCGAAGAGTTACTTGCTATGATTCCCAGTCTGACAAACCGCTCAATTGTCTTTGTATGTATTGGTACCGACCGCTCCACAGGGGATTCATTAGGACCACTTGTTGGGACACTGCTGGAAGAAAAGGGCATGAGGTCGTTTTATGTGTACGGAACATTAGATGAACCGATTCATGCCGTCAATCTTTCTGAAAAACTAAAGGAAATCCATGCAAAACATGATGACCCCTATATTATTGGGATTGATGCTTGTTTGGGCAGGACTAAAAATGTCGGAGTCATTCAATTAGGAAATGGTCCTGTCAAACCAGGAGCCGGAGTAAACAAAGAACTTCCAGAGGTCGGAGATATACATATCACCGGCATCGTCAATGTCAGCGGGTTTATGGAGTTTTTTGTTTTACAAAACACCCGCTTAAATCTTGTCATGAGAATGGCAAAAACGATTGCCAATGGGATCCATCAAGCAAGCCTGTTATACCCTAAACAAACCTGGACGGAATTAAACTTAAATTGGCTCGAAGAAGAGAAAACAAATTAAAAGAGCAAACGGTGTTATATCCGATTGCTCTTTTATTTCCATTGATTATAAATAGTGATGATAATTATAAAGAATGGTTACGATCAGTCCCGTTACGACAATGCCAGGCAGCAGATTGGCAACTTTAATTTTCACCATTCCGGTTAAATTTAGGCCAATCGCCAAAATCATGATCCCACCCGTGGCCGTCATTTCAACAAT
Organism: Neobacillus sp. C211; assembly: GCF_051842875.1. Classification (NCBI taxonomy): domain Bacteria; kingdom Bacillati; phylum Bacillota; class Bacilli; order Caryophanales; family Bacillaceae; genus Neobacillus; species Neobacillus sp. C211. Next base: position 19,840 of record NZ_JBPXRO010000017.1, on the reverse strand, counting down.
AAACTGATCCATTAATGCTTGGGGAACAAACCGGTCAATCTGGGTTGCAAACAGGGCTATCAACCCTTCATAAAGGACAACCGGAATCGCAGAAAAAATAACGCCTATCCCTAAAGTTGTCGTTAAGATTAACGCAGTAAATCCATCGATCAATGATTTAGTGTACAAAACAGCATGATCACCGCGGATGCCGCTATCAAGTGCACCAATAATCGCCATCGCCCCAATCACGAAGATGAGTGTAGCAGTGACAAACCCTTCTGAGATACTCCCTTTTCCATTGTTAGAGCCGACTTTCTGCTCAAGCCATATACCTAAGTCATTTAATTTATCCTCTAATTTGAGAGCCTCGCCGGCTACAGCTCCAACCACCAAACTAATAATAACAATGAGAAAGTTTTCACTCTTCAAGCCCATTTGCAGCCCTAAAACCATGACGGACAACCCGATGGCATACATGACTGTAACCTTCATTCCTTCTGGGATACGATTTAACAACTTCCCAAGAAGCGTTCCAATGACTATTAACAGCCCATTTACAAGTGTTCCTAATAAAAACATCCTATTTCACCTTTTTCTTCGACCTTCGAAATATATACCTAATAAACTATCATATTTACCCAAAAAAATAAACCATCGAAAGGATGGTTATAAGGATTCATTTTGATCAAGCATTTCCAGAATTCGTTCAAGATCATCTTGTGAGAAAAATTCAATTTCAATTTTTCCTTTATTTTTATTCTGCTTAATGTTTACAGTGGTTCCAAACCGTTCACGAAGGGTGTGTTCACGTTCCTGGATAAACACATCCTTCTTCTGTTCTGGCTTTTTTGTTTCACGTGAAACATTTTCATTTAAGTGCTGAATCAGTTTTTCTAACTGACGGACACTGAGCGCTTCCTTGATGATCTTTTCCACCAATGCAGGAACTTTTGCCTTTTCCCTGAGTCCTAACAAGGCACGGCCATGTCCCATTGATATCTTAGCAGTGGATATTAACTCTTGAATGTTCGGAGGGAGGGAAAGCAGACGAACATGGTTCGCTACATGCGGCCGGCTTTTGCCTAATCGCTTCGCTACCTCTTCTTGGGTTAGCTTTAACTTTTCCATTAATGTTTGATACGCTAAACCCTCTTCGATGGGATTTAAATCTTCTCGCTGTAGATTTTCAAGAACGGCCAATTCCATCATTTGCTGCTCTGAAAGGTCGCGGACAACAGCTGGGACTGTTTCAAGCTTTGCTTCCCTTGCAGCCCGAAAACGCCTTTCACCGACAACAATTTCATACCCTCTAAGGCTTTTTCTAACGACGATTGGCTGTAAGATTCCATGTTCTAAAATAGAATCTTTTAATTCATCAATTGCCTCTTGTTGGAAGTTTTTCCGCGGCTGGTAAGGGTTGGGACGCAGTTCCTTAAGCTTGATTTCTTGAACTGTTTCTTCCTTGCCAACATCCGTAAAAATTGCGTTTAATCCCTTTCCTAAACCTTTAGCCATTTGAGACCACTTCCTTCGCTAAATCTAAATACACCTCAGCACCACGGGATTTCGAATCATAAGTAATGATTGGTTCCCCATGGCTTGGTGCTTCACTTAGGCGGACATTTCTTGGAATAATGGTTTTATACACTTTATCTTGAAAATACTTTTTTACTTCTTCAATTACTTGAAGGCCGAGATTGGTTCGAGCATCAAGCATCGTTAATAATACGCCTTCAATTTTCAAATCCTGGTTCAAATGCTTTTGAACAAGTCTGACTGTACTTAATAATTGGCTTAAGCCTTCTAACGCATAGTACTCACATTGAACAGGAATTAAGACAGCATCAGAGGCCGTTAACGCATTGATCGTCAATAAGCCTAACGATGGCGGACAGTCGATAATAATATAATCAAATTGTTCTTTGACTTCTCCAAGTGCACGTTTCAGACGAACTTCTCTTGAAATAGTCGGAACCAATTCAATTTCTGCCCCAGCCAGCTGAATTGTTGCTGGTATCACATACAAATTTTCCACCGATGTTTGTTTAATAACATCCTTTGCTTCTACATCATCTACTAAAACATCATATATACATTGGTCAACTTCTGCCTTTTCAATACCAATCCCGCTTGTTGCGTTTCCCTGCGGGTCCGTGTCGACTAGCAGGACACGTTTCCCAATATATGCTAAGCAGGCCCCTAGGTTGACAGAGGTAGTCGTTTTACCGACTCCGCCTTTTTGATTCGCGATTGCAAGAACTTTGCCCACGATGTCACCTACCCTTTTATTCTCTCAAAGTTTTATTCTATGTTTCTATTAAATTCTATTAAAATACTAGTCATTTGGCTAATCTAAACTGAATTTATGATAGGAAAATTCCATTCCTTTATTTTAGCATGAAACAGAAAGGTTGTTGGATTTTTTCTGAAAATATTCCAAACTTCCAATTCGTTGATGTTCTTAATTTAGCGGTCAAGGGATGTATTTCATCAAACATTATAATAAAAAATTAAGTCAAAAAAAGAACCAAACATTTGTATATGTCTGGTTCTGGTATCTATTATTCTATTGATCTTACTTTTTCTTTGGTATGCGAATCGTAAATTGGTAGAATTCATCAAATTCTTCTTCTTCAGCATCGAGGTTAATCCCGCTGTCCGTTACCATTGTTAATGATTGACGAATGGTATTTACGGCGATTCTCATATCTTTACTGAAAGCCTTCCGTTTCGGCTTTGGCTTTTCGCTTTTTTGTTCAAGCAGTTTGACCACACGTTCCTCTGTCTGCTTGACATTAAAATTCTTATCAATAATTTCAGCCAATAGCACCACTTGTTTTTCTGGATCCTTGAGAGGGATCAGTGCACGAGCGTGGCGCTCTGTAATAATTTTATTTAACAATGCCTCTTGAATGGGCTGCGGTAATTTAAGAAGACGAAGCTTGTTAGCAACGGTTGACTGCCCTTTCCCAAGGCGTTGTGCTAATGCTTCTTGGGTTAAATTGTGCAATTCCAGCAATTTACCATACGCCATCGCTTCTTCAATCGGCGACAGCTCTTCCCGTTGTAAATTCTCAATTAAAGCAACAGAGGCCGTTTCAGTATCTGATAAATTTTTTATAATGGCTGGTGCTTCGGTCCAACCGAGCTTTTTCATCGCACGAAAACGGCGTTCCCCAGCAATAATTTCATATTGGTCAATGGCAAACTCTCTAACGACAATCGGTTGAATGATCCCATGAATGTGAATAGTTCGCGCTAATTCTTCAATTTTCTCTTCATCAAAAACCGTACGAGGCTGAAATCGGTTTGCAACAATATGGTCAATTGGAATCTTTTTTATTTCCTCGTTTTTTTCTGCTATTAGCTCTTTTTCAAGCGCAACCTCTTGTTCTCCCTTATCGCCGAGGCCAAAAAAGCGTGTAAACGATTGCTTCATCCCCAACACCACCTTTACGAAACTCCCTATTACTTATTCTCTGAATACAGACATTCTTCCTGCCTAGAATAACATGTTTATTGAAAAATTGTTAGCACTCCAAATCCGTTTTTATTACAATACACCACGCAAAGGAAGCGTGCTTTTCTTATTCAATCGGTGTCTTTCCCGGTGTCCCGGGCTTGCGCGGGTATTTCTTTGGCGTTTGTTTTTCCTTCTTAATGATTAAAATATTCCGCTCGCTTTCTTCCATTGGCAGTGTAAAGGTGTGCATATCTTCCAACCTTCCGCCAAGAGTGGTAATTGCCTTTTGACCCATCTCTAATTCATCTTTCGCATGGGCAGCCTTCATGGCAATAAAGTGTCCGCCTACTTTAACAAGCGGCAGGCAAAGTTCACTCAACACAGACATTCTTGCCACGGCCCTTGCCGTTACGACTTCAAAATTTTCGCGGAAATTTGGATTTACTCCAAAGGTTTCGGCGCGATCATGAATAAAATGAACATTTTCCAATTTTAATTCCTTCGCGAGATGATTTAAAAACGAAATGCGCTTGTTTAGCGAATCAACAATCGTCACTTCAATATGTGGGAAAACAATTTTTAGCGGAATACTAGGGAACCCCGCCCCCGCCCCCACATCACAAAGATGGAAAGGCTTTGTAAAATCAAAATAGAATGAAGCCGTAATCGAATCATAAAAATGCTTTAGATACACTTCAGCTTTATCGGTAATGGCGGTTAAATTCATTTTTTCATTCCACTCGACCAATGTCTCAAAGTACATTTCAAATTGGCCGAGCTGTTCACTCGAAAGGGAGATCCCTTTTTCCCTTAGGTTTGCTGCAAATTGTTCAATGATCATTCAATAATCTTCCTCACATAATTATTCATTTGAAACTCTAGCTATTTTGCCTTGTTCTAGGTACACAAGCAGAATCGAAACATCCGCTGGATTCACCCCTGAAATCCGGGATGCCTGAGCAATTGATAGCGGTTTGACTAGTTTTAGCTTCTGTCTGGCTTCTGTCGCAAGGCCTGACACCTTGTCATAATCAATATTCTCAGGAATTTTCTTATCTTCCATTTTCTTTAAGCGGTCAACCTGTTGTAGTGACTTGGTAATATAGCCCTCATATTTTAACTGGATTTCAACCTGTTCCTTCACATCTTCATCAAGGCTGACATCACTAGGAAAAATGGTTTCAAGCAGTTCATAGTTCATCTCTGGTCTTTTTAATAAATCAGAAGCGCGGATTCCATCCTTTAATTCACTGCCGCCAATGCTTCGAATCAGCTCTTGAACCTCAGCAGTCGGTTTTAAGAACGTTGACTCTAAACGCTGCTTTTCAGCCTCAATTGCGTCTTTCTTTGCTAAAAATCGTGCGTATCGGTCGTCACGAATCAGTCCAATTTGATGGCCTATTTCAGTTAAGCGCAAATCAGCATTATCATGTCGTAACAGTAGGCGATACTCTGCTCTTGACGTTAACAATCGGTAGGGCTCATTTGTACCTTTAGTGATCAAATCATCTATTAAAACTCCAATATACGCATCGGAACGACTTAAAATTAACTGGTCACGGCCAATCGCTTTTAGTCCTGCATTGATACCAGCCATGATTCCTTGTCCTGCTGCTTCTTCATAGCCGGATGTTCCATTAATTTGACCCGCTGTATACAGTCCTTCAACCACTTTAGTTTCCAGGGTTGGCCATAACTGTGTTGGCACAATCGCATCGTATTCAATCGCATATCCAGCTCTCATCATTTGCACATTTTCAAGTCCTGGAACGGTTTTAAGAATTTCCTGCTGTACATCTTCCGGTAAGCTCGTGGATAGACCCTGTACATAGACTTCCTTTGTGTGTCTTCCTTCAGGCTCAAGGAAAATCTGATGGCGCGGCTTATCATTAAAGCGGACAACCTTATCTTCAATCGATGGACAATACCTTGGTCCTGTTCCTTTAATCATTCCGGAATACATTGGAGAACGATGTAGATTGGCATCAATTAACTGATGGGTGCGTTCATTTGTATAGGTCAACCAGCATGGCAGTTGGTCCGTAATATATTTCGTTGTTTCATAGGAAAAAGATCGTGGAACTTCGTCGCCAGGCTGGATTTCTGTTTTACTATAATCAATCGTATTGCTATTAACACGCGGCGGGGTTCCAGTCTTAAAACGGACAAGTTCGAAACCAAGCTCCTCTAAATGTTCAGACAGCTTAATCGATGGCTGCTGATTATTTGGACCACTTGAATATTTCAACTCACCAAGAATAATTTCCCCACGCAAATAGGTTCCGGTTGTAATGACGACTGTTTTTGAGCGGTAGACCGCCCCTGTCTTTGTGATAACCCCTTTAGAAACTCCATCCTCAACAATCAGTTCCTCGACCATACCCTGCAGTAAGGTTAGATTAGGTTCTTCTTCTAGTGTTTTTTTCATTTCATGCTGGTAAGCAAATTTATCAGCCTGCGCTCTTAACGCGCGGACAGCTGGACCTTTACCCGTGTTCAGCATTCTCATTTGGATATAGGTTTTATCAATATTTCGACCCATTTCCCCGCCCAGAGCATCTATTTCACGAACGACGATCCCCTTAGCTGGTCCGCCAACGGATGGGTTACATGGCATAAAGGCAACCATATCAAGATTGATGGTAATCATTAATGTTTTGGCGCCAAGTCTCGCAGCCGCAAGGCCCGCTTCACAGCCGGCATGGCCTGCTCCAACGACAATGACGTCATAATTTCCTGCTTCGTATTGCATGTTGTCACTCCTCTTTCTATTTCCCTAAGCAAAACTGTGAAAAAAGTTGGTCAATCAGGCTTTCGTGGACACTCTCACCGATGATTTCGCCAAGTAATTCCCACGTTCTTGTTAAATCTATTTGAACAATATCAATAGGAGTACCCATTTCGACCCCATCAATTGCTTCCTCGATTGTCTTTAAACTTTGGTGCAATAGTGCAATATGACGACTGTTTGAAACATAGGTCATATCGCCAGCATCAATCGAGCCTGCAAAGAATAACGAAGCAATCGCTTCCTCTAACTCATCGACGCCACGGTCCTCAAGGAGTGAAGTAGTGACAATCTTATGCTCTTTTGCTAACTCATTCACTTTCTCCAGGTCAATTTGCTGCGGCAAATCCGTTTTATTGACGATAACGATAACATCCATCCCTTTGACCACTTCAAAAAGCTGCTCATCTTCCATGCTTAACTTGTCAGCGTAATTTAAAACAAGCAAAATCAAATCCGCGTCTTGTAAAACTTGACGGGAACGCTCCACTCCAATTCGTTCGACAATATCCTCAGTTTCCCTAATTCCCGCCGTGTCCAACAGTCGCAATGGGACACCGCGAACATTCACGTATTCTTCAATTACATCCCTTGTGGTTCCAGGAATATCTGTCACAATCGCCTTGTTTTCGTGAACTAGACTGTTTAATAACGAGGATTTTCCTACATTCGGACGGCCAACAATCGCAGTAGACAGACCTTCTCGTAAAATTTTCCCCTGTTCCGACGTTTGCAATAGCTTTTTGATCTCTTCCCGAACAAAATGGGCCTTCTCTGCTAACATCTTATGAGTCATTTCTTCGACATCGTCATATTCTGGATAATCTATATTCACTTCCACATGGGCAAGGATTTCTAAAATCTCCTGCCGTAGTCGTCGAATTAATTTCGACAGGCGCCCTTCCATTTGTCCCAAGGCCACGTTCATCGCGCGGTCCGTTTTTGCCCTGATTAAATCCATTACCGCTTCCGCTTGGGATAAATCGATCCGTCCATTTAAAAACGCCCTTTTTGTAAACTCTCCCGGTTCCGCGAGTCTCGCTCCATTCGTTAACACCTGCTGAAGAACTCTATTCACAGAAACAATCCCGCCATGGCAGTTTATTTCAACAACATCCTCTTTTGTAAAAGTTTTTGGCCCTTTCATGACAGACACCATAACTTCTTCAACCACTTGCCCCGTATTAGGGTCTATCAAGTGTCCATAGTGGATCGTATGGGTTGCTGCTTCAGTCAGCCTTTTCCCACCGATACTCCTAAATAGCTTGTCTGCTATCGGGAATGCTTCATCCCCACTCAAACGCACAATCGCAATCGCCCCCTCGCCCATCGGAGTCGATATTGCCGCAATCGTATCATATTCCATTTCCTTCACCTCACATTAAAAAATCGGTTCATCTATATAAAAAAGATTTTTTCTCCAAAACAATAGAATACCACATCATTTTCTGTGGAAAAAGTAAACCCTCTTCCAAATAATTAATCCACAGTTCACTTCTATCTCATTATTATTTTAACTTATCCACATGTGAATAACAATAAAACGAAAAATGTGAAAAAATTCAATGTTATCAACAGGCTCACTTTTTTTAAATTCGACAAAAAAAGACACCCTATTATTCAATAGGATGCCTTTGTAATTTTGTTTTTAAGTTAAATTCTTATCTTTTTGATGCTGGAGTAATCACAATAAAGCGATGTGGCTCCGATCCATCAGAGAGTGTTTTGACGCGTTTATTATCAGATAATGCAGCATGAATCACTTTTCGCTCATAGGAAGGCATCGGCTCTAAGGTTACATCTTTTCCTGACTTAATCACCTTTTGGGCGAGACGATGTGCTAATTGAATAAGCGTTTCATTTCTTCTTTTTCGGTAATCCTCCGCGTCCAAGATCACAGTTAAATACTGATTCGAAAAACGATTTAGCACTAATTGCGTCAAATATTGAAGCGAATTTAATGTTTGACCTCTTTTGCCAATCAATAACGCAATCTTTTCACCAGTCATAATAAAATGAACATGTTTACCCTCGCGTTTGATCTCTATTTCTGCGGGCGCTCCCATCTGTTCACTTACTTGAGTTAGAAATTTCTTTGCTTCTTCAATGGGATCAATGATGACGGTTACCTTCACAATAGCGGGACGTGAACCAAAAATACCGAAAATCCCTTTTTTCCCTTGATCAATAATGTCAATATCTGTGCGGTCTTTGCTGGTTTGTAATTGAGCTAAAGCTGATTTTACTGCTTCTTCGACAGTTTGTCCTGTAGCAGTTACCTGTTTCACTTTTTTGCTCCTCCCGCATTACCGGATGCTTTTGCCATTTTCAAATCCGGTCCTTTAATAAAATAGGTCTGCACAATCATAAAAATATTTCCTACTACCCAGTACAACGAAAGCGCGGCAGGGAAACTAAAAGCAAAAACAACAATCATGATTGGCATCATCCAAAGCATCATCGCCATTTGTGGATTCTGAGCTTGTCCAGCCATCATAATTTTTTGCTGAATAAACGTGGTTATACCCGCCACTATCGGCAAAATATAGTAAGGATCTTTATCACCAAGGTCAAACCATAAGAAATTATCGTTGGCAATTTCCCTTGTTCGTGAGATGGCATGGTAAAAACCAATTAAGATTGGCATTTGTACGATTAATGGAAAACAGCCAGCCATTGGATTTACACCATGTTTTGAAAAAAGTGCCATGGTTTCCTGTTGCAGCTTTTGCTGTGTTTTTTGATCTTTAGAACTATATTTCTTTTTAAGTTCGGCCATTTCTGGCTGCAATGCCTGCATCGCTTTTGAACTTCTTGTCTGTTTGATCATTAGCGGCAAAATCGCAAGGCGGATCAGGATGGTTACGACAATAATCGATAACCCAAAACTGCCTCCGAGAATATGCGCCCCTTCTTTGATCAACCAGGATAAAGGATAGACAATGTACTCATTCCAAAAGCCTGAACTCTCCGATGTGATTGGCTTCTTAATTTCACTGCATCCTGTCAGGAACATAAATACAGAAAGTAAACCAATACCTAGTAATATTCGCTTTTTCAACCAAATTTTCCTCCTTACAATAAAGATAATGAGCAATCTAGAATCAAATCTATGTACAATTTATTTTGGATGATTTCAAAGGTATTTTATCATTTCGGCAAAGGAATTGTCTTCAATATGATGCAAATATTCAACGAATTCCTTTGCAAATTATATCCTTAAAGTCACTTTTTCAAAACCTTTCCAACCTTAAGTACATGGGTCAAACTTTTTTTCACCTCAAAAAAATCCATTTCAGCTGCAGGTTTCCTGGCAATAATCACATAATCATTCCCTGGTGTTAGCTGTTCGTTCAGTTCAAAAATGGATTGTCTTACATACCTTTTAATTCTGTTCCTTGTTACTGCATTTCCAATCTTCTTACTCACTGACAGCCCAATGCGAAAATAGTCTTGTCCCTCTTTTTTTAATGAATAGATGACAAACTGCCTATTTGCAAATGAGTGGCCCTTTTGAAATGCCGCTTGAAATTCTTTATTTTTTTTAATACGCAGCTCTTTTTTCATAAAAACACCTTCAGTCGGATTAGAAAAAAGACCACTGACTTTGCAGTGGTCTATGCTGATAATACTTTTCTTCCCTTTAGACGACGACGAGCTAGAACCTTACGGCCATTAGCTGAGCTCATACGACTACGGAAGCCATGAACTTTACTGTGTTTACGGCTATTTGGTTGATATGTTCTTTTCATTATATGACACCTCCCTGAGGAATAGCTATCAAGTTTAAATGACAGTCTTACTTATTATAAAGACCTCACCATAAAATTGTCAACTACTCTTCACTATTGTTTCCATTTCCAAATTTTATTGAACATGAATTTGCTAATTTCCAGAAATTCTATACCTATAAGTAATGATCTGAACCATAAAAGCGGAATTGTTAATTTTAACTCCAAAAATTCATCCAGCCCTTTCCCCAGGAAGGTACGAATATCCTGTGGATAAATTTTCGACATTTTTTTCACATTCTACACAAGATATTGACAGGTTTTGCACAAAACATCTACTTGTGGACAATTACTGTGCACATATTGTTACAGTTGTGGATAAACTGCGAAAAGGCATTGCATATCAAGCAATTATTTGATATCATATTTGTGTTTTCACTCTGAATAACTTTATCCACAAGAATACGTTATCCACAAATTGTGGATATCATGTGGATAGTTTATCCGAGGGTACTGCAGAAAGTTGTCCACAAGAGGTGGATATTGTCGAAACTCCATTTTACTTCCTTATTATTTATTATCCACATTCACTATTTCGTATATTTATAAATTAATAGGTTGTACTGACGGTATAATTAAGAAAAGCGCGTTATTCTATAAAAAAAAAACAACAAAGGAGGGATATTATTTGGAGAATATTGCGGATCTTTGGCATGCTGTATTAGGCAATATAGAAAAAAAAATAAGCAAACCAAGCTTTGATACCTGGCTTAAGTCCACCAAGGCCCATTCCCTACAAGGCGATTTGCTAATCATCACTGCTCCCAATGAGTTTGCTCGTGATTGGCTGGAAGAACGTTATTCGCAGCTAATCTCTGGGATCCTCTATGAAATTACCGGAGAAGAGCTTTCTGTTAAGTTTATCATTCCGCAAAATCAAAACGAGGGAGAAAGTGATGTCCTGCTGCCACCAAAAAAGGTAAAAAAGGACGATGACCATGGGGAATTTCCTCAGGGTATTTTAAATCAGAAATACACTTTTGATACGTTTGTTATTGGCTCAGGCAACCGTTTTGCCCACGCTGCATCACTGGCAGTTGCCGAAGCACCAGCCAAAGCATACAATCCCCTCTTTATTTATGGAGGAGTTGGATTAGGAAAAACGCACTTAATGCATGCGATTGGCCATTATGTCTTAGATCATAACCCTGCAGCAAAAGTGGTTTATTTATCATCAGAAAAATTTACAAATGAATTTATTAACTCGATTCGTGATAATAAAGCAGAGAGTTTCCGCAATAAATATCGAAATGTCGATATTTTACTTATAGATGATATTCAATTTTTAGCTGGAAAAGAATCAACACAAGAAGAATTTTTTCATACCTTCAATGCTCTTCATGAGGAAAGCAAACAAATTATTATCTCCAGCGACCGGCCGCCTAGAGAAATTCCAACGTTAGAGGACCGGCTCAGGTCACGGTTTGAATGGGGATTGATTACAGATATTACACCGCCCGATTTGGAAACAAGAATTGCCATTCTTCGCAAAAAGGCTAGAGCTGAAGGATTAGATATACCTAACGAGGTAATGCTTTATATCGCCAATCAAATTGATACAAACATCCGGGAGCTAGAAGGAGCACTGATCCGAGTGGTCGCCTATTCTTCCTTAATCAATAAAGATATTAATGCTAATTTAGCAGCAGAGGCATTAAAAGATATTATTCCAAGTTCAAAGCCTAAAGTAATAACCATTCTGGATATTCAGAAGACTGTCGGGGAACTCTTTAGTATAAAACTCGAGGACTTTAAGGCAAAAAAGCGGACAAAGTCGCTTGCCTTTCCTAGACAAATTGCGATGTACCTATCACGGGAATTAACCGATTATTCTTTGCCAAAAATAGGAGAAGAATTTGGGGGCCGCGATCATACGACTGTCATACATGCTCATGAGAAAATTTCCAAACTTCTTCAGACCGATGCCCAGCTGCAAAGGCAAATGAAAGAACTGCATGAACTATTAAAAGTTTAGGCAGTTATTGGTGTTTTTTTCTTTCAAATATGTGAATAACTTCTTTGCATTTACACACAGTCTGTCCACATGTGGATAGGCTGTGTTTCCGTTGAAATAATTCAGTTATCCACATATCAACAGGCCCTACTAGTACTTCTACTCTTTTTTTAAAAAAATATATTATGTTATTGCTATAAAAAATATGCTTAAAACGGAGGATTACATGCGATGAAATTTATTATCCAAAGAGATCGGTTAGTTCAGAGTGTTCAAGACGTTATGAAGGCTGTCACTACAAGAACAACAATCCCTATCTTAACCGGAATTAAAATCACAGCTACTTCAGAGGGTGTTACCCTAACAGGAAGTGATTCCGATATTTCCATTGAATCTTTTATTCCAAAAGAGGATGCCGGTGATGAAATTATTGAATTGAGACAAGCAGGAGCCATCGTTCTCCAAGCAAAAGTATTTAGTGAAATTGTCAAAAAGCTCCCGACTGATTCGGTTGAAATTGAAGTCTTAGGCTCTCTTCAAACTGTCATTCGTTCTGGAAAATCTGAATTTAACTTGATTGGCCTGGATGCTGAAGAGTATCCTCACCTTCCACAGATCGAAGAAAATAATAAATTTCATATTGCAACAGATCTTTTAAAAGCGATGATTCGCCAAACTCATTTTGCAGTGTCCACCTCAGAAACACGCCCCATCTTGACAGGTGTAAACTGGAAGGTTGAAAACGGGGAACTAAACTGTATTGCAACAGATAGCCACCGTCTCGCGCTTCGAAAGGCGAAGATCGAAATAGCGAACAATGAAAATTATAATGTGGTCATTCCAGGGAAAAGCTTGAATGAGTTGAGTAAAATTATTGATGACAGCCATGACTTAATTGATATTGTTATTACCGAGAATCAAATATTATTTAAAGCGAAGCACTTATTATTTTTCTCAAGATTGTTAGAAGGAAATTATCCGGATACCTCTCGTTTAATTCCCAATGAAAGTAAAACGGATGTGACGGTAAATACAAAGGAATTTTTACATGCGATTGATCGGGCCTCCTTATTAGCAAGAGAAGGAAGAAACAATGTTGTCAAATTTTCGATAATTGAAGGCGGAATTATTGAAATTTCTTCAAACACTCCTGAGGTTGGGAAGGTAGTAGAGGAAATTCAAAGCGAAGCCATCGAGGGTGAAGAATTAAAGATTTCTTTTAGTGCTAAATATATGATGGATGCATTAAAGGCACTTGAAGGAACAGATGTAAAGGTAAGCTTTACTGGAGCCATGCGCCCGTTCGTCATTCGCCCGCTTCATGATGAAACGATTTTGCAGCTAATATTACCCGTTCGAACATACTAAATTTAAAGAGCCTAAATCCATATGCCACCACACATTGGTGGCTTTCTTTTAGTTTCCTTTGTATCTCTGTGAAATATTTAGTAAAATAAAGTATTGAGACCATTTTAGAAACGAGGGTGACGATTTGCCTGAAAAAATTAAGATCGATACTGAATTTATTACGCTGGGTCAATTTCTTAAATTGGCTGAAGTAATACAATCAGGCGGCATGGCAAAATGGTTTTTAAGTGAACATGATATATTGATTAATGGCGAACAAGATCAAAGAAGAGGAAGAAAGCTGCGCACCGGTGACAAAATCCAAATTGCTGGTTTTGGGGAGTTTGTAATTACCGAGTAATTATCAAAATAATTACCGAGTAGCAAGGCTAAAGGATGTCGTTTGCATGTATATCGAAAAATTAGCGCTAACAAATTATCGAAACTACGAAGAATTGTTCGTAGAATTTGAAAATAAAGTAAATGTCATCCTGGGTGAAAACGCCCAAGGTAAAACAAACGTCATGGAATCTATTTATGTCTTGGCCATGGCGAAGTCGCACCGGACCTCCAATGATAAAGAACTTATTCGCTGGGACCAAGAGTATGCTAAAATAGAGGGTAGGGTTCAAAAACAACACAGCTCATTGCCGCTGCAATTACTTATTTCTAAAAAGGGCAAAAAAGCAAAATGCAATCATATTGAGCAGCAAAAATTAAGTCAATATGTAGGCAATATGAATGTGGTTATGTTTGCTCCTGAGGACCTTAACTTAGTGAAAGGCAGCCCGCAGGTCCGAAGGCGATTTATTGATATGGAAATTGGACAGGTATCGCCCATTTATTTACATGATATGAGTCAATATCAAAAAATTCTCCAGCAGCGTAATCATTTTTTGAAAATGTTACAGATCAGAAAACAGACCGATCAGACCATGCTTGAGATATTAACGGAACAATTTATCCAGATGGCTGTGAAAATTGTGGCGAAAAGGTTTGAATTCCTGCGCTTACTTCAGAATTGGGCAAAACCGATTCATCAAGGGATTTCAAGAGGCTTGGAAACGCTCGAAATTACCTATAAACCGTCAGTAGAGGTATTAGAAGATCAAAATTTGTCGAAGATGATAGCATGCTTTGAAGAAAAATTCAGCAAGGTTAGAACAAGGGAAATTGAGCGAGGTACTACGCTTTTCGGTCCCCATCGTGATGATCTGCTTTTTTATGTGAACGGTAGAGACGTTCAAACATTTGGATCACAAGGTCAGCAGCGTACCACAGCACTTTCAGTAAAGCTTGCTGAAATTGAATTGATTTCTGCTGAAATTGGTGAATATCCCATTTTACTGCTAGATGATGTTTTATCGGAATTAGATGACTATCGGCAGTCTCACTTGCTTAATACCATCCAAGGAAGGGTTCAAACCTTCGTGACTACCACAAGTGTCGAAGGAATTGACCATCAAACATTAAGGGAAGCTTCCACATTTATTGTTGAAGCTGGTGCCATAAAGAAAATTCATTGAGGTGAACCATGTATATCCATATCGGGGAAGATATTAATATTAGGGCAAGAGATATTATTTCTATCTTGGATAAAGAGAGTGCAAACAACTCGCCGCTTGTAGAGGAGTTCATCAGTCAACGTAAAGAAAAGGTAATCAATCTATCGAAAAACCCCTTTAAATCAGTCATTATTACATATGACAATGTATACTTATCCCCGATTTCTTCAGGAACTTTAAAGAAACGATCAACTCAAATGAATATACATGAATTTTGATATTTATTATTTATTTTTTAATTAACGATATAGATATACTTTTGTCAGAAGGTGCAGGTGAACAAGCATGACTTTGGAACAAAAAGCAGTAGAAGAAGCATATGGTGCGGATCAGATACAGGTTCTTGAAGGACTTGAAGCTGTTCGAAAAAGACCCGGTATGTATATTGGTTCAACAAGTGGTAAAGGTCTTCATCATCTTGTTTGGGAAATTGTTGATAACAGTATTGACGAGGCGCTGGCTGGTTTCTGTGATGAAATCAATGTCATTATTGAAGAAGACAACAGCATCACGGTAAAGGATAATGGCCGTGGAATCCCAGTCGGAATTCAGGAAAAAATGGGTAGGCCAGCGGTTGAAGTCATTATGACTGTGCTTCACGCCGGCGGTAAATTCGGCGGCGGCGGATATAAGGTATCCGGAGGGCTGCATGGTGTAGGTGCGTCAGTAGTTAATGCCCTCTCCACGGAACTTGAAGTATATGTACACAGAGATGGTCAAATTTACTCAATCAAATTTGAACGCGGCGCGGTAGTTCAAGAATTAGAAGTCATTGGAACGACTGATATCACGGGTACAGTTACGCACTTTAAACCAGATGGTGAGATTTTTACAGAAACATTAGTATATGAATATGACATTCTAGCCACTAGACTTCGTGAACTTGCTTTCCTTAACAGGGGAATAAAAATCACGATTGAAGATAAGCGTGTTGAAAATAAACGCAATGAATACTACTACGAAGGCGGAATTAAATCGTATGTTGAGCATTTAAACCGCACAAAAGAAGTGGTTCATGAAGAACCGATTTACATGGAAGGAGAGCGTGACGGCATTAGTGTTGAAGTCGCACTCCAATATAACGAGGGGTATACAGATAACATTTACTCTTTCGCAAATAATATCCACACCTATGAAGGTGGAACGCATGAATCCGGTTTTAAGACTGCGTTAACAAGGGTTATAAATGATTACGCACGGAAAAATGGCTTAATCAAAGAGAATGATACCAATCTTTCTGGGGAAGATGTTCGTGAAGGTATCACGGCGATCGTCTCGATTAAACATCCTGATCCCCAATTTGAAGGACAAACAAAGACTAAATTAGGGAATTCTGAAGTGAGAACGATCACTGATACCGTTTTTGCAAGTACCTTTGATAAGTTCATGTTGGAAAATCCATCAGTTGCTAAAAAAATTGTCGAAAAAGGCTTAATGGCAGCACGTGCAAGGCTTGCTGCAAAGAAAGCTAGGGAATTAACACGCCGAAAAAGTGCTTTAGAGGTTTCTAGTTTACCTGGGAAATTGGCTGACTGTTCTTCGAAGGATCCGGCTGAAAGTGAAATGTATATCGTAGAGGGTGATTCCGCTGGTGGATCGGCAAAGCAAGGTCGTGATCGCCATTTCCAAGCGATACTGCCACTTCGAGGGAAAATTCTTAATGTAGAAAAAGCCCGTCTCGATAGAATCCTTTCTAACAATGAAGTTAGGGCGATGATTACGGCGATTGGAACAGGCATTGGTGAAGATTTTGATATTGCTAAAGCCCGTTATCATAAAATTGTCATTATGACCGATGCTGATGTGGATGGTGCCCATATTCGGACACTTCTCTTAACCTTCTTTTACCGTTTTATGAGAAAAATCTTAGAAGCCGGTTATATTTATATTGCCCAGCCGCCGCTTTATAAGGTTCAACAAGGTAAACGAATTGAGTACGCCTATAATGATAAAGAACTTGAACGGATATTTGCCATGCTTCCAGCTGCTCCAAAACCGAATATCCAACGGTATAAAGGTTTAGGTGAGATGAATCCTGAACAATTATGGGAAACAACAATGGATCCTGAAAATAGAAGTATGCTGCAGGTAAGTCTTGAAGATGCGATCGAAGCAGACGAAACCTTTGATATGTTAATGGGTGAAAAAGTAGAACCACGTCGTAATTTCATTGAAGCGAATGCTCAATACGTGAAGAATTTAGATATATAAAGAAAAGGTGAAAGGAGGAAATAAGTATGGCTGAAACCCCAAATTCTCATGTTACAGAGATTAATATTAGTAAAGAAATGAAAGCTTCCTTTCTTGACTATGCGATGAGCGTTATCGTTTCACGTGCCCTTCCAGATGTTCGGGATGGGTTGAAACCAGTTCATCGCCGGATTCTATATGCTATGCATGATCTTGGTATGCATTCAGATAAACCATATAAAAAGTCTGCCCGTATCGTTGGGGATGTTATCGGTAAGTATCACCCGCATGGTGACTCTGCCGTTTATGAAACAATGGTTCGGATGGCACAGGACTTCAACTATCGGTATATGCTTGTAGATGGACATGGAAACTTCGGTTCTGTCGATGGTGACTCAGCAGCAGCAATGCGTTATACAGAATCAAGAATGTCTAAAATCTCGATGGAATTATTAAAAGATATAAACAAAGATACCATTGATTATCAAGACAACTATGATGGCGAAGAAAGAGAGCCTGTTGTATTACCGGCCAGGTTCCCTAACCTTTTAGTCAATGGGTCGACCGGGATTGCCGTTGGTATGGCGACCAATATCCCTCCGCATCAGCTTGGCGAAGTGATTGATGCTGTGTTAGCGCTTAGTCGTGACCCTGAAATTTCGACGCAGGAGCTTATGGAAATTATCCCAGGTCCAGATTTCCCAACAGGTGGAATCATCTTAGGCCGGAGCGGTATTCGTAAAGCGTATGAAACGGGCAGAGGATCAATAACAGTTCGTGCAAAAGTAGTAATCGAACAAAAGGCAAATGGTAAAGAAGTTATCATTGTTAATGAATTACCATACCAAGTGAACAAAGCGAGATTGGTTGAAAAAATCGCTGAATTAGCCCGCGATAAAAAAATTGAAGGCATTACCGACCTAAGAGATGAATCCGATCGTAAAGGAATGCGGATTGTTATTGAGGTTCGTAAAGATGCGAATGCCAACGTCCTTTTAAATAATTTATATAAACATACAGCACTTCAAACCAGCTTTGGAATTAACACCTTAGCCCTAGTTAATGGACATCCAAAGGTGTTGACTCTTAAGCAATGCCTAGTGCATTACTTAGATCATCAAGTAGTAGTCATTCGTAGAAGGACTGAGTTTGAATTACGTAAAGCGGAAGCACGTGCCCACATCTTAGATGGTTTAAGAATTGCTTTGGATCATCTTGATGAAGTTATTAGTTTAATCCGCAGCTCACAAACGACAGACATCGCTCGTGAAGGCTTAATGACAACCTTTAATCTTTCTGAAAAGCAAGCTCAGGCCATTCTGGATATGCGTCTGCAGCGTTTAACTGGCTTGGAAAGAGAAAAGATTGAAGAAGAATATCAAAACCTTGTGAAGCTAATCGCTGAATTAAAGGCAATTTTAGCGGATGAGGAAAAGGTTTTTGAAATTATCCGCGAAGAAATGACTGAAATCAAAGAGCGTTTTAATGATAAGCGCCGGACAGAAATCGTAACTGGCGGAATTGAAAATATTGAGGATGAAGATCTAATTCCTCGTGAGAATATCGTCATTTCTTTAACCCATAACGGTTATGTTAAACGTCTCCCTGTTTCCACCTATCGTGCCCAAAGACGAGGCGGACGGGGAATCCAAGGAATGGGTACAAACGAGGATGACTTTGTTGAACACTTGATCACCACTTCAACACATGATACGATTCTTTTCTTTACAAATAAAGGTAAGGTATACCGTTCTAAAGGCTATGAAATCCCTGAATACAGCCGAACAGCGAAAGGGATACCAATTATCAATCTCCTTGGTGTCGAAAAGGGTGAATGGGTCAATGCAATCATTCCTGTTGAGGAATTTGTAGATGATTGGTTCTTATTCTTTACGACCAAAGAAGGGATTTCAAAACGGTCTCCGTTAACATCGTTTGCACATATCCGCAACAACGGCCTTATTGCTCTAAGTTTGCGTGAAGGGGATGAACTAATCTCTGCCCGCTTAACTGATGGCACAAAGCATATGATTATCGGTACGAAGAAGGGTATGCTGATTCGTTTCCCGGAAACGGATGTTCGATCAATGGGACGAACAGCCACTGGCGTGAAAGGCATTACGCTCGATAGTGACGATGAAGTTGTCGGAATGGAAGTATTAGAGGAAACGAATGATGTGTTAATTGTAACGAAAAATGGTTATGGTAAACGTACCAAAGCGGAAGAATACCGGATCCAAGGCAGAGGCGGTAAAGGGATTAAAACCTGCCACGTTACAGAAAAAAATGGCGACCTTGTTTCGATGCGTGCGGTAACAGGTGAAGAGGACCTGATGCTTATTACCACAGGTGGTGTCCTCATCCGAATGGATGTTGGCAGTATTTCTAAAATGGGACGTAATACTCAAGGTGTAAAGCTCATTAGTATGAAGGAAAGCGAAGATGAATTTGTTGCCACTGTGGCAAAAGTAGAGAAAGAAGAAGAGGAAGAAAACCTTGAAAATAATCCTAATGAAGCTGAAGGAGACTCTCCTGAAGAAAATCATGAGGTTGAAACAAACGAGGATGTAGAATAAAAAAGTAGAGGGGGCACACAATAAATGTGCTCCTTTTCTTATGTGCATGAATTATAAAATAGAGATGTAATAGTAAGAAAGAGTTATTATATTGTTCATAGTAAAAAAGATAGAAAAACTGTTGACTTTAATTTCATCAGATGGTATATTAATTAAGTCGCTTACGGGCGATAGTGAAATTGTC
>NZ_JBPXRO010000016.1:0-139644 GCF_051842875.1 Neobacillus sp. C211 | reverse complement strand
TATCAACAGACATGTTGCAAAGCCTATATATTAATAATATTATAATAAATTAACGCGGTGAATGGTTAAAGTTATTGTAGAAAATAATAGGCTGTCGAAGGTTTCTCGACAGCCTGAAAACGCTCTGAGCGTTTTTTTAAATCATTCTATTAACGGAAGTCCGCTTTAAATTCGCCAGTCATTTTTTGGTGGCCGTTGTTTTCTTCAAACAATTGCTCTTGTTCTAAGTCGAAACGGTTCATAATTGGTAAATCGTTTACTGAAAAGAGGTAAGAGTCTTCTGATGCAGAGTGTTCATACCAAGCCCAGTTTGGAACAACGAAGTAATCGCCTTTTTTCCAATCGAATCGAATGCCATTAATGACTGTGTGACCTGAGCCTTTGTGTACTTGGTAAACAGTTGAGTGTGTATGGCGTAATGCCTTTGTTTGGAACCCATGTGGTAAATGCTGCATTCGAGTGCCAAGCGTCGGGTTCGCCGATTTACCTGTAGATGGGTTAATGTAATCTACTGCATATCCATGGTGTGGATTTGGATCGAATTCCATCAAGCCTTTAATTCCTTCTACCGTTCGATCCCATTTATAATTAGCAAGTGGAGCAACTGTGAATTTTTCATCACCAACAGGACGAACCATGCCGCCACGATAACGAATCTCTGAAAAGTTATCTGGAATATCTGGTTGTTGTAAACCATCTTCATAAGGTTCAAAGAAGGTACCACCGATTGCGTAAAGAGTAGGGATATCTAAAGCATCCATCCAATACATCGGCTCTGTACCTAAATGGGCATGCCCATGCCATAAGCCCTTTGGAGTAATTAAAAAGTCGCCTTCTTCCATGAAAATACGCTGACCTTGTACGATCGTGTATGCACCTGATCCTTCAGAAATGAAGCGCAAGGCACTTTGTGAGTGACGGTGCGAGGGAGCTTGCTCACCAGGCAATAACATTTGAATAGCTGCATAAATCGTTTGAGTAGTAGATCCCCATCCCCAAGGTTCACGATAAGTTAAGCCAGGATTTTGGAAATAAATCGCACGACGTTCCCCACCGCGTTCTGGTGTGAAGATTTGAGCGGCTTCAGCCATTTTCTTTTTGAGCAATTCATCGCTCCAAAGATAAGCTTGTGCCTGAGGCTTTGGCGTTTTGTGCATAATTGCTGGAATTGCTTCCCAAAGAGGTCCTAAGTTGTATTGTTGAATTTCTCTTGTGTAATCGGTTACAATCGAGCTTTTCATAAACTCCTGAACTTCTGGATTTACTTCAGCCATTTCACATTCTCCTTTATTATTCAAATCTTATAGCGAAAAGGGGGGCAGCGTATGCTGCTAGACCCCTTGCAAATCCTAATTATACAGTGGCTAAGACTTCAGTTGCCTTTACTTTATTTTCAAGGGCACCAATTTGGTCGATTTCAATACGAACGACGTCTCCATCTTTTAAGAATTGCTGAGGATCCATTGCAAATCCAACGCCTCCAGGGGTTCCTGTTAATACAACATCTCCTGGCTCTAATGTCATTAAATTTGATAAGAAAGAGACTAATTTTTGAACGGAGAATACTAGATTGGCAGTATTCGTTTTTTGACGTACTTCCCCATTTACTTTTAGGACAACATCTAAGCCAGATGGATTTTGTAATTCATCTGAAGTTACTAAATATGGTCCCATTGGTGCACTGCCATCTACTGTTTTTCCTTGTAACCATTGAATAGTACGGCGTTGAATATCACGATAGGTTACGTCATTTGTAATTGTATAACCTGCTACATAGTCTAATGCATCTTCTTCGGAAACATTGCGGGCTTGTTTGCCAACAACAAATGTAAACTCTGCTTCATAGTCAAGTTTGTCAGAAATTGGATAGTGTGGAATATCGTCCTCAGGCCCTAAGATTGTATTAGCAAATTTTGCAAAAATAACTGGGTGGGATGGGAGTTCACGACCCATTTCTAAAATGTGCTCGCGATAGTTGTGACCCACACAAATAATTTTGCCTGGCTGCCCGACAGGTGCTTCTACCTTAACTTCCTCGCGATTGTAAATCACTTTTTTATCAAAGCTTTTAGGATTAGCTAAAATGAAATCGATTGCATTTTGCGCTAGTTGCAGCGACTCTTTACCACCTTGGTATAACTCGTCTGTATTTTCTGGCACATATGCTTTTGCGATGGCTTCGAAACGGTACTTTCCTTCTGTTTTTAACTGTGCTTGGTACGCATAGTTTAAGTCGATTACTTGGTTGTCCACGATTGCCCCTGCACGAGTATGCCCAGCGACAGTAAAATTAATAAGTTTCATTGTTGTCCTCCTTGTTTTCACTAATTGTGAAACTAGTTCACTATTTATAAAAAATATTAATAGGTTTTGATAAGATTGTCAATATTATTTGTTTTCAGAAAAAATAAAATTTCTATTATCATTTTATATCTCCTCAAATATCCAGGATTACAAAGTAAAAAGCATAAACTTCTATAGAAGAACTCCATGCTAAAACGTAGATGGAAGAGTAGGAGATTATTTTATAAAACCATAATATTCTGAAATTTCCTTTGCGGTTTTGAGAACGTATTGTCCAATCGGATGGTCCGCTGATTTTGGTACTGTCTCAGTAATACCAACGATGGTAATGGCACCGAGCAGTTCATTGTTGAAATTTAATAAAGGGACACTAAAAGAAGAGACATGATTGATTAGCGGTTCAGTTTTTGATACAAAAAACAACTCTCTTGTTTTTTCCTTTTCACTTAGATATTGCTGTAATTCACTTTCATTGAGCTTGGCTAATTCTTCTTCTTCCCACTCTTTCATCAGGACATCTTTTTCAAAAGTAGAAAAAACGACACCGGTTGAGGAGGAGAGAGGCAAGTGTGTCCCCATTTGTGCTCCGATATTTATTCCATAATCTGCACTTAAAATATATGAAATGAGTGGGCCTTTTATCGAAGGAACAGCCAGTAGTACTGTTAGGCTCGTGTGCTCGGTGATCTTTTTGAAATAGGGTATAACCACTTCAATTAAAGAAGTTTGACCTAAAGCAATATTTCCTAACTGTACTAATTTATGTCCAAGCGTATACGTGTTTGTATGAGGATTACGATTGATTAATCCAAATTGGCATAGTGTTGCTAAATATTTATATAAATTACCTTTTGTCATAGAAGTTCGGTTTTGAATATCAGTAAACTTTAGAGGCTCTTTATCCATTGCTAAGATTTCTAATATGTTTAACGCAATTTGTAATGACTGAATACCGGTAGCTTTCGTTTCAATTGTCATAATGATCCCCCTCTTTTCAATTGATATTGGATAGTGTTGTAGAAAAATTGATTAAAAGAAATTTCAGAATTTAAAAATTTTTGTATTGACGAAATAGTGAAAGATGATTTAAAGTTTACTCATCAGGAACAATGTTCACTATTTGTAGAAGATAATAAACTATTTGGGAGGAATTTTCAATGACTAATGTAAGCGATATTATTGTAGTAGGTGGAGGAATCGGTGGTTTAGCCGTAGCCCTATCAATCCAGGAATCTGGTAAATCAGTAGCAATTTTTGAGCAAGCACCTGAATTTGGAGAAGTAGGTGCAGGTATTCAGTTAGCACCAAACGCGTTAGAAGTGTTAGACCGTCTAGGAGTAAAGGAAGAAATTTTAAAGCATGCGGTAGTACCAAAACGTCTTGTTCTAAAAGATGTTTATACTGCAGAAGAGTTAGCAACTCTTGATTTAGGGGAAGATTTCCAAAAAGAATTCGGTCAGCCATATATCGTATTGCATCGCTCTGACTTACACAGAGTTCTTTATGAAGCATGTAAAAAAAGCAGCAATATCAAATTCTTTACAAACCAAACCATTCAAACCGCAGAACAAAATGGTGATACTGTAACAGTTGTCAACCAAAATGGTGAAACGTTTAGTGCAGAAGCAGTGATTGGTGCGGATGGGGTAAAATCAAACATGCGTAAGCTATTGATTGAAGATGAACCAGTAAACTCTGCGTATGTAGCTTACCGTGGAACGATTCCAATTGAAGAAGTGGCTAATAACTCAAACTTAGACTTAGATGATGTCATCATGTGGATTGGGCCAAACCTGCACTTAGTACAATATCCAGTTCGTCGTGGAGAGCTTTACAACCAAGTAGTGGTATTTAAATCATATGATGCTACTGTAGAAGACTGGGGAAATCCAGAAGAACTAACACGTCGTTTTGAAAAAAGTCATCCAAAAGTTCAAAACGCTTTAACTTATATTAATCGTCAATTCCGTTGGCAAATGTATGACCGTCAACCAATCGACAATTGGACAAAAGGCAATATTACACTATTAGGGGATTCTGGTCATGCTATGCTTCAATATTTAGCTCAAGGCGGAGTTCAAGCATTTGAAGATGCATTTGTCCTAGGTGCGAAATTAAAAGAACATAATACTTACGAAGAAGCATTTAAAGCATACCAAGAAATGCGAATTCCACGTTCTGCAATGGTACAAACAACAGCACGTAAATGGGGCGAAATCATTCACGCGGAGGACCCAACGACCATTTCACTTCGCAACTTTATTTTCGAACAACACAAACCAACTGATTACAAGATTGTTGATTTCTTATATGGCTATTTCAATAAAAATTACCAACGTGTCGATTGCTAATTTACAATTTTACGCAAATCAAAATGAGTTAGAGCTAGCTCTAACTCATTTTTTAAATTTATGTACTATGAAATTATTAATATAAAATTTTGAAAGTTTACAATAGATGAATTGTAGGAGGGCTTATTACGATGTCGACAGCAGTACTGAATGAAAAATTGGAAACTTTTAAAAAGAGTATAGATGATATTGTAGCAGTAGTGAAAAATACGGAAGAGGCCACACTTTATGTTAAACCTTCTGAAAATGAATGGTCCGCCATGCAAATTGTTTCTCATATTTTAGAAGCGGTAGATTTTTGGGTAGCCGATTTGGAAGCATTGTTAGTTGTTCCAGGTGCAAAATGGGGACGGAATCATGAACATGTACGTCGTTTAGCTGCAGTAGATGAAAACGTTGTATCTCGTATTAAGAAAGAGTATGCCATAAGTAAACTACTAAACTTAGTACCGAAGGTTGAGGCAGCACTTTCTAGAGTTAAAGAAGAGAATCTAGTAAAAACAGCTCCAAGTTATAACCCAAACTTTGACGGAAAACCGTTATCATTCTTAGTCGACCATTTAATCGTTCAGCATGTAACAGGTCATTACGGGCAAATGGTACGTCATTTAGAAAAAGTTCGATAAACAAAACTATATAATAACTTCCTTTAAAGCTCCTAATTTTGCAGGAGCTTTATTTTTGTATGATTACCAAACAATGATTGGACTTAAACAACAGGAAGTGGAAAAAAATGCCTTTGAACAGTTCGGAAATATTACAATTTTATGAAAACTATTATTAAGACATAGTTTAAATGAATAGGAATGATATAATTTTCATGTCCACTACCATTCCTTTTTGAATTCCTCGTTTTCATCACAATTGATTCTACAGTTTTATGATTCTATAATGATTTTTCCAATTTATCCTTTCTACATTTTGTTATCTTAAAAAGACTTCCAATTGTTAATGCAGATATTGAATTGCTTTTTAGTGAAGTTACAAGCGTGAAGCGAAAAGTGAA
Organism: Neobacillus sp. C211; assembly: GCF_051842875.1. Taxonomy (NCBI): domain Bacteria; kingdom Bacillati; phylum Bacillota; class Bacilli; order Caryophanales; family Bacillaceae; genus Neobacillus; species Neobacillus sp. C211. The sequence continues at coordinate 133,983 of NZ_JBPXRO010000016.1, read as the reverse complement.
TAAACTTGAACATTCCAATAGGTATTAGGATCAGTTTCCGAATAAAAATGAAGGTTAATTCTTTGGAATTATGAACATAACTTTGGACCCGGGTTAATGAAAGGATTGATGATATGATGGGTAAACCAGAAACCGTTGAAAAGATAGTAGAGTTTGAACAGTCAGTTACCAAAACAAAAAAATTTCGGCTTGATTATCCTGTGTCTGAAGACTTAAGGCGGGTTATGGTAAGTGACGTTTTTAGGGATTTTATGATTTATGCTTTTGATCTATATTATGATAATGAAAATCTGTCATTGCTTAAGGAATTTGTGGCGGAACATAAACCTAAGACGGAAAAACAGCAAGGATTACTCGACAATTTGTTTTGGTGGCGATTAATGTATGATTCCGGATCGCATCAAGTGAATAGCTGTTTTGATGATTATATTTCCGATAAACACTATACACTAAGAGACAAGCCTTTCATTAAATCTTGGCTAAGGGAGTGTAATGAGGCAGTACCAAAATTCTATTTTATTGGCCATAAATATAATGATCGTTCCTTTGTGGCTATTGATATTCTAACTCATGAATCTCTGGAAATCATTGTGTATGATCCAACTGCTATCCCTCCTACAGAAGGGGAATTCGCCATGGGGACATTAATCCCGTTAGGGGGCGGATTATATTTCCCAATTGTTGATTTTTATCATTTCGATTATGAGGCAAGAGAAGCAATGGCCAGCTGCCTGCATCACCATTATGAAAAACATTTAAAAACTTCATCAATGAAAGAGGCATTTTTCCACGTAGTATCCGTTATGCTGCAAATAGAAAGAATGATCTTCATGAAAACTCAGGAAACATTCTCTTCAAAATAAATTCTTCAATTCGAAAAATCCCTTACTCATCTCATCTCAGATTATGGATCCTTAATTTTAGTAAAGAAAAATAAAAGAAAGGGAATACAAAATTTAACAACTTGTTCATAAATTGGTAATATCTTATGGAAATCCTATCATCTGTAATACCCAAACCATTTTAGGAGGATATCACATGATGAGAAAGATGAAGAGGACCTGTATTTGTGTAATGGTTTTATTGTTTGGATTTCTAGGTTCAGTGCAGGTTTTTGCAACTACAGAGGAAAACGCACAAGTAAAGGCAACAGAAGCCCATGGTCGAGGTCATTTTAAACACGACCCTGAGTTTATTAAAAAGCAGGCCGAATCGCTAGGGATTGACACCAAAGGGAAGGACATAGATTCATTGGTGAAAGAAGTCCGAGATACAGTAATTAAAAATGAAGCGAAAGAGTTGGGTATTTCGATTGAAGGCAAAGAACTATATGATTTAGCCAATGAAGTTCGTGAAACCCACATAAAAAAAGTGGCCAAGGATTTAGGAATCTCGACTAATGCCAAAGAATTAAAGGATTTAGTCCATGAAATTCGTGAGATTCAGATTAAAAAAGACGCTAAAGAACTAGGCATTTCTATTGAAAATAAAAATCTTCGTAAAGTAGCCCATGAAGTTCGAGAAAAACGAATTTTCCAAGCTGCAAAAAAATTGGGGATAGAAACAAAAAATAAATCCGCGAATGAAGTTTTTAAGGAAATCATGATGAATCACACAGATAAGGTTAAGGAGTTAAATCTTTTTCCAACTAAAGAAGGTAAGATTTTTTTCTTTGACCGGTCAAAAGAAAATTAGTTCTGGTTGGTAAGACTTAATACCTGGGATTCCCTTTTTATAAAAAAAGGCATCATCCAATTTTCTGGATGGTGCCTGATTCTTTTAATACACTGCATATGAAAAAGCTCATTTTAAAAATAGTTTAATGATAAAGTATTGAATCAAACTTAAAAACGCTAAAAGGGAAAAATTATAGAGACTAAATTTAATAATATATTTTTTACTCTCGGTTGGATTTGCCTGAATGAATAGTTTGTAAGAAATCACACTGGCTAAGGATGCAATAATGGTCCCTAGTCCTCCAATATTCACTCCCAATAATAAAGGTTTCCAATCTGTTGTGAATTCTGCCAGGAGGATAGAAGCAGGGACGTTACTAATAAATTGGCTTAAAAATATCGAACTAAAATAGACGGAAGTAGTGTCTTTCAAATTTGCACTGGCAAATGCTTGTAATGTGTTTGAATTGGAAATATTTCCGATAAAGATAAAAAAACAGATAAAGGTAAACAGCAGCAGATAATCAATCTTTATCAATAATTTTAAATTCAAAATGATCACGGATATGAATGTAACCACGAAGGCAACCTGGTAACTGACCACTCCAAAAATAGAAGCGATGATTATTGCTAGGATTAATCCCCAGACAGCTGGTTTTTTCCAATCGTCTAATAGCATGGGAGTAAGAACTACTTTCAAGTCTCTATTTTGAATTCTTTTTATAAGGATATATATAGAACATATCCCAAGGACAGCCATGAATAGGACGGTCGAAAAAAAGGGCAATGGCTTGATTCCATAATGAGAATAAATGAACAAATTTTGAGGATTTCCCATTGGTGTTAAACTGCTTCCAATATTGGCTGCAATAGTTTGCAGGATAATTGTCACCATCATGGGAATTTTGGTTTTTCTGCTAATAACAAGAGTCAAAGGTACAAAAGTAAGGAGTGCCACATCGTTCGTTACAAACATTGAAGTAAAAAAACATAACAAAATTAATATGGCTGAAACGGACCGGCTATTATTACATTTATTAATGATAGCTATTGCGAATTTATCAAGAAATCTAAGTTCTTCCAACGCCTTTATGGTTAGCATCAGGCTAAATAAAATAAATAGCACTTGAAAATTGATATATTCCAATTTTGGAGGATAAATTAAAGAGCTTGTCACTGCTAAAATAAGTGAAATGGTAAAGACCATGTCTTTTTTTAGAAAACTAAATTTCAGTTTGATACTTTTATTTTTTTGTATTAGTACAGATTCTTTCACAACACACCACCGATAGTAGAAAGGATATAACAACTATATGATTCTAACATGTACAGTTATGGTTGGAAACCTATCGATGATAATTCCTAAAATTAGTAATGATTTATAACAAAAATTGTTGGTATTGTCTAAAATGTAGAGGGTTCTAAATTCTATTTGATTATACATATTGTTTAAATACATGGAGGTGGTCATGTGGAAACGATTCGAAATATGTTTAAGCATTTACATTGGTCTAATCATCGAATTCTTGAAGCCTTGAAAAATATGGAAGGAGAGAACAAACAAGTTAAGAATCTATTCTCACATCTGCTTTTGGCAGAACATGTGTGGTTTACTAGGTTAAAAGGATCGGACAGTTCCAAATTACCTATTTGGGCAGAGGTCAGTTTAGAAGCCAGTGCAGAACTTGTTAATCAAAATCTGCAAAACTTTAAAGAATTTCTTTCTGGTGTATCCAATTCTGATCTCGAACAGATCGTTTTATACAGAAATAGTAAAGGCAGAGAGTTTCAAAATTCGATAAGGGATATATTGACCCATGTTGCATTACATGGTCAATATCACCGAGGACAGATCAATCTACTTCTGAGAGCTAATGAAAGCGAACCTGTTAATGTAGACTTTGTTACTTTTAGGAGATATTAAGAGGGGAATAAATGGTGAACGCCAGAAAGCCAAAAAAAGTTCCTGGTACCAGGAACTTTTTTTTGACCAGGCTACAGTTGGGTTTGGATCCGTTATCATAGGGTTGCCAGGCGACACCCTTAAGGTAAGTGGTTTTTAATGCGCAGTAAAAGCAATCATTCCGGATCCTTCACAACGAACATTAAATAACCCGCCTGCCATCATTCCGGCAATTTACTTCATTTTTCTCCACAGGAATTTCAAATTGAGGGGTAGACAATTACAAAAATGAATAAGACATTGAAGTGAACTTAATAATAATGATATTCAGGCAGAAAAAGTCCTATTATTACAGGCAGGGATCCAAATCTTTCTCCTGATGAAGAAAAATCTTTAATTTAGGTTTTTAATAATACCAAAGACAAATTATCGTAAAGGAGTAATGAAAATGGTAAAAGAAAATCAGTATGTTGCAGCTGCGCTTTCACCTAATTTGATTAATGAAATTCAATCACTAGAAGAAAAAATAAGCGAGCAAGCTCATAAAAAAGTAGTAGTTATCGCGTACGAAAATGATGAAAATTAATTAATTAGTGATTTTCAGGGGAAATAGGACGTATATTTCTTTTTTTACAAGGCTAGAATCAAATATTCATAATAAGCTAAAACCTTCATAAATTTGAAGGTTTTTCTTTATCGTAACATCTAAACTAACATTAATAATAATAATCGCAATTTATGAATGAAAAGATAATTTAATTTCAAAAGTTTGGGTTTATTCGGGAATAAATATAATAATTAACTAGGACTTCCATTTTAGGAGGTCCTAGATTAATTAAGATGATCACTTCAAATACAATTTAGTTGGATATGCTCCGCTAAAACAGGCGATACAGCGACTGCTTGTTTCTGCAAGATCTACATCTACCGCCTCTAATAACCCTTCCGTACTTAAGAAGGCTAATGAATCTGCTCCAATCACCTTTCCCATTGCTCGTTCATGTTCATGTTTGTTAGCAAAAAGTTCTTCTTTTGTCGGCATATCCACTCCATAAAAACAAGGATTTCTTACCATAGGGGAACTTATTCGTACATGGACCTCCTTGGCACCTGCCTGACGGATCAATTCAACAATTCGCTTGCTTGTCGTTCCACGAACAATCGAATCATCAACAAGCACGACCCGCTTATCCTCGAGAATTTCACGGACAGCACTTAATTTTAGACGCACGGCCAAGTCCCGCAATTCTTGGGTTGGTTCAATAAATGAACGACCGGCATAGGGGTTTTTGATGATTCCCATTTCATATGGAATTCTTGATTGTTGAGCATAACCCATTGCTGCAGGGACACTCGATTCTGGAACGGCAACGACAACATCAGCTGGTGTCGGATGTTCTTTTGCTAAAATTTGGCCTAACTCTTTCCGTATGGCTAATACACTTCTTCCATGAATCACACTATCTGGACGAGCAAAATAAACAAATTCAAAGGAGCAAAGGGAAACGTCACCTTTAGCAGCAAATCTTCCTGTTTTTATTCCCTTCTCGTTAACAAGAAGCCATTCGCCCGGTTCAACATCCCTCCAGAACTTAGCATCAACCGCATTAAGCCCACATGTTTCTGAAGACGCGATAATGGATTCACCAATTTTTCCAAGGCTAAGGGGACGTAAACCATGACGATCCAGGGCAATCAGCATTTGTTTTTCGGTCATGATGCACAAAGCAAAGGAACCGTCAATTCGCTTCAGGACATCCGGGCCAGCTTCATCAAAATATTTTTTACTGGAACGGGCTATTAGGTGAGCAATAATTTCCGTATCAGTTGTTGTCTGAAAGATGGCACCCTGTTGCTGGAGAACCTTCCGTTCGATATTGGCGTTTACTAGGTTCCCGTTATGGGCAACGGCCAAATCGCCCTCACTATACTTAAAAACAAGAGGTTGTGCGTTTTGTAGTAAACTTGCACCAGAAGTAGAATATCGTACATGACCGATGGCCATATTTCCGCTTAGTCCATCAAGGATCTCACGTGAAAATACTTGGGAAACTAATCCCATTCCCCTGTGATGCCTGAATGATTTTCCATCACTAGTTACAATTCCTGCACTCTCTTGGCCACGGTGTTGAAGAGCATGTAGTCCATAATATGTTAAATCGGCCGCTTGGGGGTGATTAAAAACTCCAAATACACCGCATTTATCCTTCATTTCTGAATCCATTTTAATATTCCTCCCCTAATTTCATTTCATTATTTTTGGCGAAAGCAGAATTTTTATCCTTTTCTTTCAAAGTCTAATTGTTTGTATTGGTTTTGGTTAACTATAAAAATTTTTTTGATTAAAAAAGTAAAGGAGTGTGTTTCAGGAAAACCTAAAATTATGAAGAGTTTAAAAAAGTATGAGGGAGGAAAAATACTTTGACAGTCATAAAACCCGGCTCAACGATTGGTATCTTAGGGGGAGGCCAGCTAGGAAGAATGATTTCAATAGCTGGTAGAAATATGGGATATCGCTTTATTACTTTGGATCCGACACCTAACTCACCCTGTGGACAAGTTGCAGATCTTCAAATCACTGCTCCCTATTCTGAGCTTAAAGCAGTTAAAGAACTAGCAGATTCCTCAGATGTTATTACTTATGAATTTGAAAATGTAGATTCTACTATAACCTCCATTTTAGAAACTACATCCTTTGTCCCACAAGGAAGCAAACTGCTCAAAATAACCCAAAATCGGATTCTGGAAAAATCCATGTTAAAGTCCTTCAATGTGCCAGTAGCTCCTTTCTTGGTCATACAATCGGAAAATGACTTTGAAACGGCTATTGATCGTTTTGGATTGCCTTTCATAATGAAAACAGCTACAGGGGGATACGACGGGAAAGGGCAATGGGTAATAAAAAAAAGGGATGAAATTCCAATTGCAATGGAGGCTTGGAATAAGGCAGGGATGGACATGATCATCGAACAATTTATCCCGTTTCGTAAGGAATTATCAGTGATTGTTGCCCGAAATATTAATGGTCAAACAAAAACTTTCCCAGTAGCTGAAAATGTCCATATTAATAATATCCTGCATCAGTCTTTCGTTCCTGCTAGAATCACCGATGACCAAAGGATTCAAGCGGAAACTGCAGCATTGAAAATAGCAAACTCCTTACAAGTAGTTGGATTAATTGCGATAGAGATGTTCCTTACGAATGATGGTGAAATTATCGTGAACGAGTTAGCACCAAGACCTCATAATTCCGGGCATTATTCAATGGACGCATGTATTACTTCTCAATTTGAGCAACATATTAGGGCAATATGTGGACTGCCCTTAGGAGATACTACTCTTTTAACTCCGATTATAATGGTTAATATTTTAGGTCAGCATCTAAGGCAAGTGCTAGATAAAATAGAACAGCTTCCTCCAACAGCCAAACTACATTTATACGGCAAAAAGGAAAGCGTAGAAAATCGGAAAATGGGTCACATCAATTTTTTAGGTTCAAATCTCGAGCGAATAGACGAGCAAATTAAGAATCTTGGAATTTGGTCATAAGGATACGCGGCTATTTTAGTTGCCCGGCTAAAAACATAACCAAACAGCGAAAGTGGTGGAAAATAATGGAGAAATTGGAACAGCTTTATGAAGGTAAAGCGAAAAAAGTGTTTAAAACATCAGAACCAGGAAAGTATTGGATTGAATATAAAGATGATGCCACTGCCTTCAATGGCGAGAAAAAAGGTCAAATAGCAGGAAAAGGAACTCTAAATAATGAGATTAGTTCCATTTTCCTAAGTTTATTAAAAGAAAAAGGCGTGGATAATCATTTTATTAAAAAGATTTCATCTACAGAGCAGATTGTTCAGCAAGTAGAGATTATCCCGATTGAGGTTGTCGTTCGAAATATAGCGGCGGGCTCACTTGCTAAAAGGCTGGGATGGGAGGAAGGGAAGGAACTCCCAGAAACGATTGTGGAATTCTACTATAAGAATGATGAGCTGGGGGACCCTTTGATTAACAATGACCATATTGCCATTCTTGGGCTGGCTAAAGAGTATGAAGTAGCAGCCATTCGAAAGGAAGCATTAAAAATCAATGATATTATGAACGAATATCTCTTAAACAAAGATATTATCTTAGTGGATTTTAAATTAGAGTTTGGAAAAACCCTTGCAGGCACTATTATCTTAGCTGACGAAATCTCTCCGGATACGTGTCGATTTTGGGATGCCCATACAAAGGAAAAGTTAGATAAAGATCGGTTTAGGCGGGATTTAGGGAACGTTGAGGAAGCCTATCAAGAAATATTAAGGAGAATTGGGGGTAGTGTCAATGTTTAAAGCAACGGTATATGTAACCTTAAGAGAAAGTGTATTAGATCCTCAAGGGAATGCGGTTCATGAGTCGCTGCATTCACTAGGATATGATGAGGTTGGAGATGTACGAATAGGAAAATACATGGAGCTTGAAATTAATAGCGATGATCAAAAGGCTGCAGCAGAACGAGTAAAGGATATGTGTGAGAAGCTGTTAGCCAATACGGTGATTGAAGACTTTCGGTTTGATCTTACTAAGCAGGAAGGATAGGAGGGGAATAAGTTGAACTTTGCGGTACTGGTTTTTCCTGGCTCAAACTGCGATGTGGATATGTATAAGGCTGTTTTAGATACGATTGGACAGTCGGTCGAATATGTATGGCATCTAGAAACGGACCTATCAAAATATGATGCGATTCTTGTCCCAGGGGGTTTTTCCTATGGAGATTATTTGCGGCCAGGGGCTGTTGCGAGCTTGTCTCCTGTCATGGAGCAGGTGAAAATTGCGGCTGAAGAAGGGAAATTAATTCTTGGTGTCTGTAATGGATTTCAAATACTAACTGAAGCTAATCTTTTGCCAGGTGCTTTAAGAAGAAATCAACGGTTAAAATTTCATTGTGACACCATTGATTTAAAAGTAGAAAATAACCAAACTCCGTTCACATTAGACTATCAGGAAGGTGAAACGATACGTATTCCCATTGCCCATGGCGACGGAAATTATTATTGTGATCAAGAGACGTTGGATCAATTAGAAAAGAACAATCAAATCGTATTCAGGTATAGAGGGACGAATCCTAATGGGTCGATTTCTGAGATTGCAGGAGTGATCAATGAGAGAGGAAATGTTTTAGGATTAATGCCCCACCCGGAACGTGCGGTTCATAAATGGCTGGGGACAGATGACGGAAAACGTATGTTTTCATCTATTTTAAGTTACTGGAGGAAACAACATGGTACAGCATAAAGAACCAACTCCTGAGCAAATTGCCCAGCAGAAGGTTTATCAGGAAATGGGATTAACCGATGAAGAATTTGATAAAGTAATCGAAATTCTTGGACGTAAACCAAATTATACCGAAACGGGCATATTTAGTGTCATGTGGTCCGAACATTGCAGCTATAAAAATTCGAAGGTAGTGCTCAAACGTTTTCCGACTTCCGGCCCGCATGTCTTGCAAGGCCCTGGAGAAGGAGCAGGTATTGTTGATATCGGTGATAATCAAGCAGTCGTGTTTAAAATTGAAAGCCACAATCATCCTTCGGCCATTGAGCCTTATCAAGGTGCAGCAACAGGGGTTGGCGGTATTATTCGGGATGTTTTTTCCATGGGTGCCCGCCCGATCGCTTTATTGAACTCTCTTCGTTTTGGCGAACTTGATAATCCGAAAACCAAATATATCTTTGAAAATGTGGTTGCGGGTATTGCCGGATATGGTAACTGTATGGGCATTCCGACGGTTGGTGGAGAGATCTACTTTGATTCCTCCTATGAAGGGAATCCCCTTGTTAATGCCATGTGTGTAGGTTTAATCAGCCATGATGAAATTCAAAAAGGCGTGGCTAAAGGGATTGGTAACCCTGTCATTTATGTTGGAGCCGCTACCGGAAGAGACGGAATTCATGGAGCGACATTCGCTTCAGAAGAATTGAGTGAAAATTCCGAAGCGAAACGTCCAGCCGTCCAAGTGGGCGATCCTTTTATGGAAAAATTACTGCTGGAAGCCACTCTTGAATTGATCGCCTCTGGTCATGTGGTCGGGATACAAGATATGGGGGCAGCAGGTTTAACCAGCTCAAGCTCTGAAATGGCCAGTAAAGCGGGAAATGGCGTTGAATTGGATCTTGATCTCGTTCCACAGCGAGAAAGAGGAATGAATGCCTACGAAATGATGCTTTCCGAATCACAAGAAAGAATGCTGGTTGTTGCGAAAAAAGGAAAGGAAGGGGAAGTAAAAAAGATATTTGATAAATGGGGGCTCCACTCCGCTGTGATCGGCAGGGTGACTGATGATAACCAACTCCGTTTACTTCACAAGGGAGAAATAGTTGCGGAAATCCCCGCAGACAAGCTGGCAGAAGATGCCCCCGTGTATTGTAAGCCATCTAAAGAGGCGCCCTATTACGAACAATATTCTTCCTTAGACACAGCTGCAGCTATTGAAGAGCCAAAGGATTATCAATCAGTTCTGCAACAGCTGCTAGCATCCCCTACGATTGCAAGCAAAGAGTGGGTATATCAACAATATGACTATATGGTTAGAACTAATACGGCTGTCATACCTGGATCGGATGCGGCTGTAGTTGCTATCCGTGGAACACGAAAAGCACTAGCGATGACAACGGATTGCAACGGAAGGTATGTTTATCTTGATCCGTTTGTTGGAGGAGCTATCGCGGTAGCAGAAGCGGCGCGTAATGTAGTTTGTTCTGGTGCGGCGCCTTTAGCTATTACCGATAACTTGAACTTTGGAAGTCCAGAAAAGCCGGAAATCTTCTGGCAGTTTGAAAAGGCAGCGGATGGGATTAGTGAAGCGTGCCGTCAACTCAATACTCCGGTAATTGGCGGAAACGTCAGCCTATATAACGAAACAAAGGGAGAAGCTATTTTTCCAACACCAACTATTGGCATGGTTGGGTTAATTAAAGATATTGACCATATTACTACTCAAGAATTTAAAAAAGACGGAGATTTAATTTTTTTAATTGGGGAAACCAAAGCCGAAATAGGCGGTTCGGAATACCAAAAAATTATGACAGGAAAGATCGAAGGGCGCCCGCCGCAGTTAAACCTTGATGTGGAAAAGAAGATACAAGCTTTTACCCTTAAGATCATTCAAGAAGGATTAGTCCAATCGGCTCATGATGCGGCAGAAGGCGGTTTAGCAGTAGCAATAGCTGAAAGCTGTATTGGTGGGAAGTTGGGAGCAGAAATTAAGTTAACCGATGAATTGCGAACGGACTTAAGCCTCTTTAGTGAAACTCAATCTCGAATCATTCTTTCCGTTTCTCCGGAACATACGGAGAGGATTAAGGAAATGGCGCAACAGCAGGAGGTGCCTATAAAAGAAATCGGTAGGGTGAAAGGTCAGGAACTATCAATTACACATAATGGAAAGACCGTTATTTCTCAACCGATTACTACATTGGAAGAAGCCTGGAAGAATGCAATTCCTAACATAATGCGTTCGGGATTATTAAAAAAGCTCAATATGCAGGAAATCTCTGCAAGTTTACCGTAAAGGAGAGAAACGAATGAGTGATGCGTACCGACAAGCTGGAGTCAATATCGATGCGGGAAATGAAGCCGTTGAACGAATGAAAAAACATGTAAAAAAAACCTTCCGTCCAGAGGTTTTAACGGGATTAGGAGGGTTTGGGGCTCTATTTAAACCAGATTTAACGAAGATGGAAGAACCTGTTTTTGTTTCTGGTACGGATGGAGTAGGGACCAAATTGAAAATTGCTTTTGCAATGAACAAGCATGATACGATTGGAATCGATGCGGTTGCCATGTGTGTGAATGACGTCATCGTCCAAGGGGCCGAGCCGCTTTTTTTTCTAGATTATTTAGCCTGTGGTAAGATCATCCCGGAAAAAATTGAAGCCATAGTTAAAGGGATTGCAGATGGTTGTGTGCAGGCAGGGTGTTCACTAATTGGCGGGGAAACTGCCGAGATGCCGGGAATGTATCAGGACGAGGAATATGATATTGCAGGCTTTACCGTTGGTATGGTAGATCAAAAACATGTCATTGATGGTTCGCAAGTAAAAGAAGGTCAAGTTCTAATTGGTTTAGCTTCAAGTGGAGTACATAGCAATGGTTTTTCACTTGTCCGAAAAGTTCTATTGGAGGATGCTAAGTTCTCGTTAGGTGACTATGTGGATGAATTGGGGGCTGAACTGGGAAGCGTATTGCTTGAACCAACCAAAATTTATGTAAAATCCATCCTTTCAACTGTAAGAAAATATACTGTCTATGGTCTCGTTCATGTAACGGGAGGAGGTTTTTATGATAATATTCCACGAATTCTTCCAAAAGGCTTTCAAGCTGAAATTAAGGAGGGATCTTGGAAGGTCCCAGGAATTTTTTCCTTTATCCAAAAATCAGGCGAAATTTCAGATTATGATATGTTCCGAACCTTTAATATGGGAATCGGAATGATATTAGTCGTAGATTCTGTAGATACCACGGCTATTATCGAGCACCTGCAAACGTTGGGTGAGGATGCCTACGTAATTGGTACAGTGCAAAAAGGTACTGAAGACGTCATATTCAAGAAGGAGTAAGTATGAAGATTGCAGTTTTTGCTTCTGGTACGGGTTCTAATTTTTCAGCAATTCTAGAATCCATTAATTCGAAAAAAATCAATAACGTTGAAGTGGTTTTACTGGTCAGTGACCGACCTGAAGCCCTTGCAGTTCAGAAAGCAAGGGATGAACGGATCCCGGTGTTTACTTTTTTGGCTAAAGATTATTCAAACAAACAAGCTTATGAATTAGGGATCCTTGACGAGTTAACACAAAGGAAGGTTGATTTTATCGTATTGGCTGGCTATATGAGACTGCTTGGGAATGTATTACTCCAGGCTTACGATCGGAAAATAATTAACGTCCACCCGTCTTTATTACCAGCATTCGCAGGAAAGGATGCCATTGGTCAAGCGCTCGATTATGGGGTAAAGGTGACAGGGGTCACGGTCCATTATGTCGACGAAGGAATGGATACAGGTCCTATAATTGCTCAACAAGCAGTGACTATCGATTCAGACGAGACAAAAGAAACCTTAATAATAAAAATTCAGGAACAAGAGCACAGATTATTACCAGAAGTGATTCAAAGACTGGCGAACAGGGAGGCAGCAAGATGAGACGGGCTAGATGCATTGGATTTATTGAAGGAAAAGAAAAACCTGGAGGTCCTACGAAATGAAGGTGTTAGTCATAGGGGGAGGAGGCCGTGAGCATGCGATTGTTTGGAAACTGTCTCAAAGTCCTAAAGTTACTCAAATTTATTGTGCTCCGGGCAATCCTGGGATTGCAGAGTTAGCAACATGTGTTTCAATCGCGGTTTCAGATATAGAGAAAATAGCCGCGTTTGCTAAAAAGGAACAAATCGATCTTACTTTTGTAGGACCAGAAGAGCCTCTCTCATTGGGGATAGTTAATTATTTTAAAGAACATGGATTAGCGGTATATGGCCCTTCGAAGGAAGCGGCATTGATCGAGGGAAGTAAGGCGTTCGCTAAAGAATTAATGATGAAGTATGAGATTCCGACAGCTAATTACGCTTCTTTTACTAACTATGAGGAAGCACTTGCGTATGTCCGTAGCGAAGGGGCACCAATCGTAATAAAAGCAGATGGCTTAGCAGCAGGAAAAGGTGTGGTTGTTGCAAAAACACTGATAGAAGCTGAGGAAGCACTTCAAAGTATGATGAAAGAAGTTTTCTTTGGCTCTGCGGGGGCGAGGGTGGTTATTGAGGAATTTTTGGAAGGAGAAGAATTGACCCTGCTCGCTTTTGTGAATGGAACTACTGTAAAGCCCATGGTTCCCGCTCAAGATCATAAGCCAGTATTTGACGGCGACAAAGGACCTAACACTGGTGGAATGGGAACTTATGCGCCGTTACCACATATTGATCCATCTATAGTTGTGCGGATTATTGATGAAATAGTCGGGCCAACTGCAAAAGCTATGGCAGAGGAAGACTGCCCATATGAGGGAATTCTCTATACCGGTTTGATGCTGACAAAATCAGGTCCAAAGGTCATTGAATATAATGCACGCTTTGGTGATCCGGAAACACAGGTTGTTCTTCCACTGCTAGAAACAGATTTACTTGATATTTTGCTGGCAAGCCTTACCGGAGAATTAGAAAATGTAGAGGTAAAATGGAAAGACAAGTCCGCAGTTTGTGTCATTATGTCTTCAGCTGGCTATCCTGGCCCATACGAAAAGGGCCAGGTAATAAAAGGATTGGATCATGTAACTGAACCGGCTATTGTATTCCATGCCGGTACCACTTTAAAGGATGGCGAAATGCTAACAAATGGAGGCCGTGTACTGGGAATCACTGCCATTGGCGACCATTTGAAGGAAGCCAGAGAGTTGGCTTACCAATCCGTAGAAAAAGTATCTTTTAATGGTGCTCATTACCGAACAGATATAGGATCTAAAGGAGTTCGTTGACTATTAATAACGTGTCATAAGCGACCCTTATGAAGGACAAATCTCTTGTTCCTTAAGCGGCTTTTGTCTTTTATACCGCTAATGAAGGACAAATTTCTTGTTCCTTAAGCGGCTTTTGTCTTTCATACCGCTAATGAAGGACAAATCTCTTGTTCCTTAAGCGGCTTGTGTCTTTCATACCGCTAATGAAGGACAAATTTCTTGTTCCTGCAGCGGTTTTTGTCCTTCATACCGCTAATGAAGGACAAATCTCTTATTCCTCTCCAGCTACATTTGTCTTTCATACCGTTTATGAACGATAAATCTCTAGTTCCTGTGACCACAGAAAAAAGGAAATGTCTATAATGTCCACCCCGTATGGACAAATGAGCTTAAGTGTCTTTTAATGGTGCCTGACACCGCACCGTGAGACCACACCGAAAATCCCATCTATTGGAACTGCTCTAATACGCGGAAAAAATCAATCGCGAATTGGTAAAAGAGATTTTCGGAGGGTGCTAGGTCCCTAAATTTTGGTGTGATTAGGCCAACTGTTCTTTTGACTTGAGGAGAATCAATCGGTATTTTTACTGTAAACCGTGGAATGGAGTCATGAACGGTGCTTTCTGGTAAGAGGCATACCCCGATGCCTGCTGAAACTAGTCCCTTTAATGCATCTAAATCCTCTCCCTCTGAGGTGATATTTGGTACAAATCCTGCTTCTTTGCATGCCTCGACTGCAATTTTTTGGAGAATATACCCTTTTGGGAATGAAACAAAGGAATCGTTTCGTAACTCACCTAGATCTAATCTCTTTCGGTCGGCAAGTGAATGGTTTGCAGGAAGCAAAGCAGAAATGTTTTCGGTAAATAAAATCTTTGCTTCAATATCAGGATCTTTGGTTGGGACGGGGCCAATAAACGCTAGATCAATTTCTCCATTTTTAACGGCATCAATTAAGTATTGATAGGAGCCCTGACGTAAATGGAAAACAACGTTTGGTTGTTTTGTTCTAAAAGCAGAGATAACCGTTGGAAGCCAATAGCTGGCTAAACTTGTTGGATATCCAATTTTAATGGTGCCGGATTGAGGATCTAAATACTCATCAATCTTTTCTTTTGCCTCATCAATAAATTTTACCGCCTTTTTTATATGAATTAAAAAGGTCATTCCAATCTGGGTTAACTTAATATTCCTTCCGGTTCGTTCAAATAGACGAACACCGAGTTCATCTTCAAGCTTGGCAATCTGAAAACTTACTGCCGATTGTGCTACATTCAGATTTTCAGCCGCTTCTGTTACATGTTCGCGTTCAGCGACCTCCATAAAATACCGTAATTGACGCAATTCCACGCTAATTCCCTCCGTTCATATTAAAATCAGATTGATTTAATCTTAATTATATATTGTTTATATGTATGTTTAAACATAAAATTACTTCATACTGATTTATCGGAAAATTAAGAACGGGGGAGATAATAATGACATTTCATCAATTACCAAAGGCACAAGGTCTCTACCGCCCTGAATATGAACATGATGCATGTGGAATTGGATTATATGCCCACATTAAAGGGCATGCATCTCATGAGATTGTAAAAAAAGGACTAAGCATGCTTTGTAAACTAGACCACCGCGGGGGACAGGGAAGTGATCCATTTACAGGAGATGGCGCCGGGCTCATGGTCCAGATTCCAGATAGCTTTTTTCGCAAAGCCCTCCAGAACGTCCTATTACCTGACAAAGGTCGCTACGGGGTAGGGATGCTTTTTTTCTCAAATAATGATTCTGAAAGAGAAAAAATAGAATCGTATATCAATAAATTGGTTGAACAAGAAGGTCAGACGGTTCTCGGATGGAGGACTGTGCCTGTCAACACAGAAACAATCGGAGAAACAGCCAAGAAAAGCCGCCCGTTTATCCGCCAAGTTTTTATCGGAGCAAACGAGGGACTATTGGATGATTTATCTTTTGAGCGTAAATTATACATCATTAGAAAACAATCAGAACAATGGGCTAAGGCATCGGATTTACGGTTTTATTTTGCCAGCCTCTCAAGCAGAACAATTGTATACAAAGGGTTATTGACACCTGAACAGGTAGACAGGTTTTACCTAGATTTACAGGATGAGAGTTTTGTATCGGCTTTTGCTTTAGTGCATTCCCGCTTTAGTACAAATACGTTCCCTAGCTGGGAAAGAGCTCATCCAAACCGGTACCTGATCCATAATGGGGAAATTAATACACTTCGCGGTAATGTCCATTGGATGAAGGCGCGTGAAAAGCAATTTGTGTCGGAAGCATTTGGTGAGGACCTGCAAAAGGTGCTCCCACTCTTAGATACAGATGGAAGTGACTCTTCGATTTTGGATAACGCACTTGAATTCTTGGTGTTAGCTGGCCGGAAACCTGCTCACGCTGCGATGATGCTGATACCTGAACCATGGTCAGAAAACCCGCATATGTCAAAGGAAAAGAGAGCTTTTTACGAATATCATAGCTGTCTGATGGAACCTTGGGATGGTCCAACAGCTATTTCCTTTACGGATGGAAAACAAATTGGGGCAATATTAGATCGGAACGGTCTTCGTCCGGCTCGTTATTACGTTACTGATGATGATTATATTATTTTTTCATCAGAGGTTGGCGTCATCGATGTCGAACCCGAGAAAGTAATATATAAAGAACGTTTAAGCCCAGGCAAAATGCTTTTGATTGATTTAGAAGAAGGCCGAATTATTTCGGATGAAGAAGTAAAATCCGAAATGGCTGAAGCACTTCCTTATCAACAATGGTTAGATAAGCAACTAGTTCGATTAAATGACGATGGACCAAACGAAGAAGAGGTTCTATCGGATTTACTTGTTCGCCAGAAATCATTTGGCTACACGTACGAAGATATTTCAAAATATCTAGTTCCTGTTGTGAGCGAAGGGAAAGATCCTATTGGAGCAATGGGAAATGATATGCCATTAGCGGTTTTATCTGACCGTGCTCAATCCTTGTTTAACTACTTCAAGCAACTATTTGCCCAAGTAACCAATCCGCCAATTGATTCACTTCGTGAAGAGATTGTCACATCGACGATGACATTATTAGGGGCGGAAGGAAATATATTGAATCCTTCAGAATTAAACTGCCGCCGAATTCAGCTGGATACACCGGTAATTACCAATAGTCAACTGGAAAAGATAAAATCATTGGATTCAGTTGGTTTTAAGAGTAAGGTAATTGACATTCTGTTCACTGAAGATATCGAAGGTAGTCTTATTAAGATTTGCCGAGAGGCGGATGCTGCCATCTCTGAAGGTGTAAGTATATTAATCTTATCTGATCGTAACATGAATCAAAAGGAAGCAGCGATTCCTTCATTATTGGCTGCAAGCGCCCTTCATCAGCATCTGATTCGTGAAGGCAGCAGAACGAAAGCAAGCATCATAATTGAATCTGGGGAAGTACGTGAAGTTCATCATTTGGCCGCTTTAATTGGCTATGGTGTTGATGCCATCAATCCGTACCTTGCGTTCGCAACCTATAAGCAGGCTATCTTAGATGGAAGCTTACCGTTCACATATGAGGAAGCAGTAAGCAAGTATGTAAAAGGAATGACTGAGGGCGTTGTAAAAGTCATGTCCAAAATGGGAATTTCAACCGTTCAAAGCTATCGCGGTGCGCAAATTTTTGAAGCAGTTGGAATTAGCGGAGATGTCATTGAACGTTACTTTACTGGTACAGTTTCTCAGCTCGGCGGTATCGGTTTAGATACGATTGCCGAAGAAGCAAAAATGCTTCATACAGTGGCTTACGCAGATTCGAAAGATCAAACTTTAGATTCAGGAAGTAATTTCCAGTGGAGAAAAACAGGGGAACATCACGCCTTTAACCCTGGAACGATTCATACCCTGCAATGGGCTTGCCGTAAAGGTGATTACGAATTATTTAAAAAGTATTCCAAGCTAGCTAATGAAGAGAGAATTGGATTCTTACGGAATTTGTTCTTATTTGATGAAACTAGAAAGTCTTTACCAATAGAGGAAGTAGAAACAGTCGATTCCATTGTTCGTCGTTTTAAAACAGGAGCAATGTCATTTGGATCCATTAGTAAGGAAGCCCATGAAACCTTGGCGATTGCGATGAATCGCTTAGGCGGAAAAAGCAACTCGGGTGAAGGCGGGGAAGATTCAAGCCGTTTTAGCTTGGATGAAAATGGCGATAATCGCCGAAGTGCTGTGAAGCAAATTGCTTCAGGCCGTTTCGGTGTGAAAAGTCACTATCTTGTCAATGCTGATGAGCTTCAAATTAAAATGGCGCAAGGGGCAAAGCCAGGTGAAGGCGGACAGCTGCCTGGGAATAAAGTTTACCCATGGGTGGCAGATGTTCGTGGTTCTACACCAGGAGTCGGGCTGATTTCACCGCCGCCGCACCATGATATCTACTCGATTGAAGACTTGGCACAGCTGATTCACGATTTGAAAAATGCTAATCGGGATGCCCGAATCAGCGTTAAGCTCGTATCCAAGGGCGGAGTAGGAACGATTGCGGCAGGAGTTGCGAAAGGTGCAGCTGATGTTATTGTAATCAGTGGTTATGACGGCGGAACAGGAGCATCACCAAAAACCAGTATCCAACATACGGGATTACCATGGGAGCTTGGACTTGCCGAAGCACACCAAACATTAATGCTTAATGGCTTGCGTGAACGTGTCGTCCTTGAGACAGATGGTAAATTAATGACTGGGAAAGATGTCGTAATGGCTGCCTTATTTGGGGCAGAAGAGTTTGGTTTTGCGACTGCACCGCTTGTCGTGCTTGGATGTGTCATGATGCGTGTATGTCACTTAGATACTTGCCCGGTTGGAATTGCTACACAAAATCCGGAGCTTCGTAAAAAGTTCACAGGAGAAGCTGATTACATCGTTAACTATATGCGTTTTGTTGCCCAAGAAGTACGTGAACTAATGGCTGAGCTTGGCTTTAGAACCGTTGACGAAATGGTGGGTCGTACAGATGTTCTGAAAATGAGTGACCGTGCAAAAGCACACTGGAAAGCAAAGGATCTAGATTTAACTCCATTGCTGCATCAACCTGAAGGAGTTCGTACGTTCAAGACTCCACAAAATCATAAAATTGAAGATTCACTTGATATTCAAAAAATCTTGCCGGCGGTTCAACAAGCATTAAAAGATCGAATTCCAGTGGATGCGAGCTTCCCGATTTCGAATGTGAATCGTGTCGTTGGAACAATCGTCGGTAGTGAAGTATCGAAGCGATACGGTGAAGAGGGGCTTCCTGAAAATACGATTACTCTAAGATTTACTGGGTCTGCAGGTCAAAGCTTCGGTGCCTTTGTTCCGAAAGGCGTGACATTAGAGATTTCGGGTGACGTAAACGATTTCCTTGGAAAAGGCTTATCGGGCGGAAAGTTGATTGTGAAAGCAGACGAATCTTCTAAACTATCGGCAGGCGAAAATGTAATCGCTGGGAATGTTGCCTTATATGGTGCGACAAGCGGCGAAGCGTATATTAATGGACGTTCAGGTGAACGTTTTGCAGTCCGTAATAGTGGTGTGAACGTTGTGGTCGAAGGAATTGGTGACCATGGCTGCGAATATATGACGGGCGGACGCGTTGTTATTTTAGGTGATGTTGGTAAAAACTTTGCTGCCGGGATGTCTGGCGGAATTGCGTACGTATTAGCTGACGATCAAGATGCCTTTAAGAAGTTATGTAACCAAGAGATGATTGAGATTGAATCTTTAACGAAAAACGATGCGAATGAACTTAGGCAAATGATTCAAAATCATTTCAATTATACGAACAGTGTAAAAGCAGGCTGTGTTCTAGAGAACTGGGAAAATCATGTGAGAAAATTTAACAAGGTCATTCCTAAGGACTATAAACGCATGTTGGACCAAATTCAGCAGCAAAAGGAAAAAGGCCTAACTGAAGAAGAAGCGATTATGAGTGCGTTTTTAGCCAATTCTTCCAAACAGAAAAATACACCTAAACAGCCAGAAGCTGTACTACGCTAAGAAAGGGGAGAGGAAGATGGGAAAAGCAACAGGATTTATGGAATACAATCGAGAAAAAGGAAAAGAACGAAATCCCCTTACGCGTTTAAGCGACTGGAAAGAGTATTCAGTTCCTTTCTCAGATGAAACATTAAGCAGACAAGGAGCACGGTGCATGGATTGTGCCACTCCTTTCTGCCATATAGGAATGGAAATTCAAGGAGCAACAACAGGCTGTCCGATTCATAATCTTATTCCAGAGTGGAATGATTTGGTTTATCGCGGCCGTTGGAAGGAAGCACTCGGCCGTTTGCTAAAAACGAATAATTTCCCTGAGTTCACAGGGCGAGTTTGTCCAGCTCCGTGTGAAGGTTCATGTACGTTGGCTATTACTGATCCAGCGGTAACGATTAAAAACATTGAGCAGGCAATTATCGATAAAGGTTTTGAAAGTGGCTGGATTACGCCTCGTATTCCAGTTTCACGGACCGGGAAGAAAGTAGCGATTATCGGTTCCGGCCCTGCAGGATTGGCCAGTGCAGATCAACTTAACCAAGCAGGTCACTCGGTAACGGTTTTTGAACGTTCAGACCGTCCAGGTGGATTACTTATGTACGGCATTCCAAATATGAAGCTTGATAAAGAAGTGGTAGAGCGCAGAATTAGCTTGTTACGTCAAGAAGGTATTGATTTTGTCACTAATACTGAGGTTGGAAAGGATATTACTGCCGAAGATTTGCAAGCACAATTCGATACTGTAATTCTTTGCACAGGCGCTCAGAAACAGCGTGACCTTGTAATTGAAGGCCGATCTGCGAAGGGAATCCATTTTGCGATGGAGTACCTGAGCAAATCGACAAAGAGTCTTTTGGATTCTAACTTTGAAGATGGCCAGTTTATTACTACTAAAGGCAAGGACGTCATTGTCATTGGCGGAGGCGACACCGGAGCTGACTGCGTGGCAACAGCCCTGCGCCAAAACTGCCGAAGTGTGGTTCAGTTTGGTAAACACCCTCAGTTACCTGAGACTCGTAATTCTGGAAATATGTGGCCAGCCTACCCTAATGTTTTTACTATGGACTATGCCTATAAAGAGGCAGAAGCAAAGTTTGGTGAAGATCCACGTCAGTATTCTATCCAAACCAAGAAAATTGTTGCGGATGAAAACGGCAACCTAAAAGAACTTCATACCATCCAAATGGAAAAATTGAGAGACGATGAAGGTCGGTTCTATTTTAAAGAAATACCAGGTACTGAAAAAGTATGGCCCGCTCAATTTGTGTTTATTGCGATTGGATTTGAGGGAACGGAGCAGCCGCTTTTAAGCCAATTTGGTGTAAAAGCTGCCAATCAAAAGATTGATGCAGCATACGGTGAGTACAGAACAAACGTAGAAGGTGTATTTGCTGCGGGAGATGCAAGAAGAGGGCAAAGCCTAATTGTCTGGGCTATCAACGAAGGCCGTCAGGTCGCACATGAAGTGGACCGTTATTTGATGGGAAAATCCTTATTACCTAAATAAATGTCGAGTTCGATCAAAGACCTGATTCATATCATTATTGAATCAGGTCTCTTTTTTATGAATTAAAGTATAAGTTCCTGCGGAATAGATGTTTATTAATTGACAATGTATATTATTTAAAAATAAAGGAGAAGTAGGAGATTTTTAAATTAATTAATCCAAAAAATAAAGAATGCACTTTAGAAAGAAAAAAACTAGCCTTTTTTAAGGTTAGTTTTGCTTTTCTAAAAAAATAATTATTTGGTTAATTGATTTCGATCCTCAATCTGTGGTGGCTCTTCCATCCAGCCATTTTTGATCAAAATCTTTCCCCCATCTTGAGCAAAAGTGAAAATATTTTTTGCATTTAAAGACATTTTAGCCGGCAAGTCACTCCGTAAACAAAATCCAGTGCCTAATGCATTACTTCCGAGCCCAAATGAAGCTAACAAATTGGTATTGTACATCATCAATTTGTCAGAAAATGGCGCAGTTTTTGACGTTGTTGCTTTTCCAGCATGAGTAGCTGGGGGCTCAATATAACTTTGGCGTAAGAATTCACCTAAATCTATTTCGATTTTTTTGGACAATTCCATTCCTTTGGTAAGATATTTTCGAACCTCTTTATCAGAAGCAACTTGAGCGAATCCAATCATTAATTGCATCCCTACAAGGTTAGTTTCAATTGCATGATGGATAAGAGAAACTTCAACAGTATTCAGGGATCTATTTTCACTAAACCAATTAAACCCATCCATATAATTTTTATCCTGTACAAAATTTACCTGTTTTGGCATTGATACAAAAGGTGGACGTACCAGTACCCCTTTTTCTAAAAGGAATTGAGTTGCTTGGCTGTTCATTGATTGTGATTCAGCTGTCATTCCGATAAATAAATCTTCAATATCCTTTCGATAGGACATGCCTGTGAATAGTGCATAAAGGCTCATTTCCACTTTAGTCATCAAATGTAAATACATAATATCGTACATAAAATCAAATAACTTTGGAACGCTTTTATATACATCGTTTTCTGTAAAACCAATTGGAATTACTGAGCCTTCTTGTTGAAAAATACTTTTAATCATCTCAATGTTTTTGGCGGCACCAGTATAATACGACTGTAACAGTTGTTTTCCTTCATGATCGGAGTGCTCGATAAAATGTTCCAATACTCTAAGCATCATGGTTTTTTCTTGATAAGCCATCCACAAATTTGCTAATTCTGATGATGTAATAGGTGCTTGGCTCGAAGTCGTCATGCTAAACCCCCCTAGTTTTATTATTATAATGTAACCATTAGGAAATTATTTTATGAAATGCTACAGTGTGCTTCTTCTAAATATTGAATAAAATTTATCCTGCATAAACTAAATTTTTTGATTTCAAAAAACTATTTTCGCGAATTTAATAGGTTATAGTGGAAATTATTAATATGGAGTTATTTTTTGTTGACTTTATAAACTGTAAATATTAAAATTACATTAATCTTCTTGAGGAGGAAGCATTAAAGTGAATAGTGATTTTACGATAGCCGTCCATAGTTTAGTCTATTTAGCTTATTTACCAGATCATATGGCTAGCAGTGAGTCAATCGCTACCAATGTTTGTACAAACGCCGCACGGATTCGGAAGATCATGAGCTGTTTGCGAAATCATGGATTTGTTAAGACAAAAGAAGGTATCGGCGGCGGCTATATTCTCGACTGTAACTCTCAAGAGGTATCATTGGCAGATATTTATCGTATAGTTTCACGCGGAAGCCTAAAACCAAACTGGTGCACAGGTGATCCGGAGCAAAAATGTGTGATATCGTCTAATACCCAGGTGGTTATGGATCAAATTTTCAATGATGCTGAATTGTATTTTGAAAAATATTTAGAGAATATAACCCTTAGTACTGTTTTAGAAAAAATTAAACATTGCACATGATTTAGTTTTTTCTTTTCTTTATACTGTATATTATTTTATTACAGTATGATGCGATAAAGATGATATACTTTTTTAAAAAACCAAACTGTAACTTTTTTTATAACATTTAAGGGGTGTAGATGACGATGGCCGATAACAATCGATTTGAAAATGGGGATTGGGTACATGGAAGGTCAAAAGATGGAGAACTGATTCAAGGGTATGTTGAAACCGTAGACTCTCACAAAGAAATGCTACAAATAAATGTGGTCGACAGTGACAATGAAAAAGCGATTGGAAAATCGATTTGGATCCTAAATAAACGAGCTGAAAAGCTGCCAGAGTTAACAGGTAGAAATGAAAGTGAGCTTTTAGCTTTAATAGATTTAGCTTTACTTTTTAAAGATGAGCAGTGGTTTATGGAATTATCGGCGAAATTAGCATCTAGTAAAAAAAATCAAGAAGTGCCTTTCAAGAAAACTGAATATCTAATCAGTGGAAACAGAATTAGGAATTTTGATGCAAAAAGGTAATTTTCATCTATTTGTCTGAGAGAACAACAATAAGTTTTTAAAAATATAAAAATTATATTGGAGGAAAAAATAATGGCTATTTCACACGTAACAGATCAAACTTTTGCTTCAGAAATGAAAGAGGGATTGGTGTTAGTAGATTTTTGGGCTCCGTGGTGCGGCCCTTGTAAAATGATTGCACCTGTGTTGGAGGAAATTGATGCTGAAATAGGTGATAAAGTTGGGATTATCAAACTGAATGTAGATGAGAACCCAGAAACAACACGAGCATTTGGCGTCATGAGCATTCCAACGTTGATTCTTTTCAAAGACGGTGTTGAAGTAGAAAAGGTTATCGGATTCCAACCAAAAGACGCTTTGACAGAATTAATTGTGAAGCACACTTAATATGGTAGGAATTTGCTTTGAACGAAACGGTAAACTATAGGATGAAGTTGTAGATTGGGCAAAGTAATTTCCAATTTAACATTAATGAACAAGGTGGAGGAGTAAAGCATGATGAATTTAAAATATGCACCATTATTTGAGTCATTTACGATAGGAAAGGGGATTCAATTAAAAAATCGCATGGTCATGGCACCCATGACCAATTTCTCATCAAATCCTGACGGGACCGTCTCAGATGCGGAGGTCAAGTATTATGAAAGACGATCCAATGGCGTCGGAATGGTCATTACAGCATGTACCTATGTGACAATGAATGGTAAAGGATTTCATGGTGAATTTGGTGGAGACCGAGATGAGATGATCCCAAGTTTGCGTCGTGTGGCATCAGCGATTAAAGAGAAGGGGGCAAAAGCGATTTTGCAAATCTTCCATGGCGGACGCCAGGTTCCACCTGAATTAGTAGATGGTGATGTGGTAAGTGCTAGTGCAGTTCCTTCAGAAGGTGCAGGAAAACCTGTACCCCGGGCATTGACTGAAACAGAGATCGAATCCATTATACACGATTTTGGAGAAACCACTCGACGAGCCATTGAAGCAGGTTATGATGGTGTTGAATTACATGGTGCTAATGGATACCTGATTCAGCAATTCTTTTCTCCTCATTCTAATCGTCGTGTAGACCGATGGGGTGGGACTCTTGAAAAACGTCTAACTTTTCCGTTAGCAGTAATTGATGAAGTAAAAAGAGTTGTTGCTGAATATGGGAAAGAGCCTTTCTTGGTTGGCTATCGTTTTTCCCCTGAGGAACCTGAAACACCTGGGATCACTATGGCTGACACACTCGCACTAATAGATACACTTGCAGAAAAAGACCTTGATTACCTTCATGTTTCATTGCAGGATTTCAGATCAACACCTAAACGGGGAGTTGAGGATACACGTTCACGTCTTGAAATCATTCAGGAGCGTGTAGGTGACCGAGTTCCAGTAATCGGTGTCGGTTCGATTTATACAGCTGATGATGCCTTAAAAGCATACGAAACAGGAGTCCCTTTAATTGCACTGGCACGCGAACTGATTATTGATCCTGAGTGGGTGCAGAAAGTGGAACAAGGTAGAGAATCTGAAATTGTCACCAAAATAAATAAGAATCATCAGCACGAACTGGAAGTACCAGATCCCCTTTGGCAGGCCATTATTCATTCTCCTGGATGGTTTCCGGGAGTAGAATAGAGCAGTTGATTACTTGCTAAACGAATAAAAGTAGCTTATCTAATTTGGATAAAATAAGTATCCGGTCAGCTTTCTGGTTTGTCGAAAAGAAATAAGTGAATTATAATGACAACAGTGAATGTACTAGAATTTGGAGGAAAAAGAATGAAATTTCCTAATGATGCTGATGGAGATGCTTTACGAAGTCTATATAAAGAGGAATTAGATTTTAAAAAACAACAATCAGTGGAATTTTTTGTGGCTGTGCCTGATCAAACAACAGGAGAAAAATTAACACAAGTACTAAAAGAAGAAGGATTCAATTGTTTCTTAGATCAAGACGACGAAACTGACGAGTGGGCATGTTGTTGCTCTAAAAGAATGTTATTAAATTATAATGAAATAATTAAAATCCAGAATAATTTAAATAACTTAAGCAAGCCACATGGTGGTTATTCTGACGGTTGGGGAGTTTTTGTAGATTAAAGGATTGAGTGAAGTCATCTTGGGTTTAGCGACGGGTGCGACCCATCTTGATGGAAATATTATTTAAAAAGACCTGACATGTTGCTGCATGTTCGGTCTTTTTAATTTTAGGATTTAATTTTTGTGAAATATTTCACAAAATGTTCAATAATAAGGCGGATAGGTCATGTTAGTAGCACTTATATTTTAGTATTGACGTGGATTACCATTGGATTATTATTGATTCCGCATCATATCTTGACAAAAATTGGTGCTTCGATTTTATTAGGATTATTTATTTATGTTACCATCCATCATGGCATTTTTTATATGTTAGACTACGGATTTTATGTAGCTATCATTGGTGTTTTATTAGTAGGAAATACAAAGCTGGAGCAGGCAGGGTTTCCATTTCTTTATCTAGGAAAAGGACTATCGCTGAGCTGGGTAGCTGTTGAAAAATGGGTTTACCCAGGTATGGCATTAGATATAATCACAAACCATCATGTACCTACATTTTGCTTTGAACCAGGATTATTTGTTGTGATTGCCGCATTTATAGAGTTTGTCGTTGGTTATTTATTGGTTGTCGGTATTTTAAATCGAGTGCTTGGTTTTGTAGTAACAGGGATTTTTCTCTCAACTACGTGGGGTATTATTGTTGCTTTCGGCATGTGAAGGGGGAAGTAAGGAAACTGGCAGACAGACAAAGGACAAAAACGAGAAAGTGTTGAAAATAGGCATTACGCAAATTGTCGAGCATCCGTCACTTGAATCTGCACGAGAGGGTTTTATCGCGGCTCTAGTGGAACATTCTCATCTTATGGATGTGACTATCACGATCTAGGCTACTCTACCGGTAAAATGGCTGTGGAAATTCTCAAAGGAAAGAAACCTAAAGAAATTCCAGTTGGCTTCCCGGAAAACCTTGAGCTGTTTATCAACAAAAAAGCAGCTAAGGAGGAAGGAATCACCTTAACAGAGGAGATGCTGAAGAACGCGAAGATAGTAGGAGAATAAAATCTATATTTCTTTATAACTGAGAGGTTCCTTTGAAAGGAAATATATTTCTCAAAAAGCACTTGCTCGTGTTAGTTAAAGGTTACCGTTTTGAAGTGCACGAATACAAATTGACTCACGAAATGGCATGCGAATTGACGCATGCCATTTTTTTGTTATATAACTTTAACTTATTACAGACATTAAACCCCAAATAATTCAGCGAATTTAGCTTGATCAAATCCTAGGATGAACTCTTCATTATCTTCGTCTTTGATAACAGTTACTGGTGTAGCAGAAGCACCTAGTTCAATAAGTTCTTGCAGATATTGCTCGTTTTTACGAATATCTTTTTCTTCAAACTCAATCCCATTTTCTTTTAACCATAGTTTTTCCGCATGACAAGGTGGGCACGTCTCTTGGGAATAAATAATTACTTTTTTCATTTTACGACCTCCACTTCATAATAGTCATTCTACACTGAATTCTCTTTTCGTGTGTAATTTATATTCTTTAGTTCAATATTCAGCTGAATATATATTTAATTAAACTCGAACATTTTTTAATATTTTTTTATTAACGTTCGTGTTTTATCTTAAAAAATTACTTGATTCATAGAAAATAATAAGTTAATATAGTCAAATAACAAACAATGTTAATGAGGTGGAAAAATCTTAATCTCAAGAAAAGAAGTGCGGCAGGATATTTAGTGAAAAATCACAGCAGTACAATTAAACTCATTACTATTACTCTATTTATTCTAGATAGATCAATTGAAAACCAGTTCATCAGATGTCACCCACATTTGGGAACAGTTGCTAATTTTTATTTTATACTGCATTTAACAAAAAATAATACTATTGTAATATATCTAAAAATTCATTATAATACTATTAATTAGAAAATAGTTTAGTTGATTAAGTGGAGGGTGACAATGCACATCTAAACAGACAATGAATGTTGCAATATTATCTTAAACAAGTGGGGGAATATATCTTGAAAAATCTAATGAAGAAGTGGAATCAGTTTAGTCTGGTAAAACAAATAATTGTAGGTTTAATTATTGGTATTATACTTGCTGTAACGATCCCAGAAGTAGCAAAACCCGTTGTGATATTAGGTTCTTTGTTTGTAGGGGCATTAAAAGCAATAGCACCAGTTCTGGTACTTTTCTTAGTTATGTCAGCCATCGCTCAACACAAGAGTGGTCACCAAACGAATATGAAGTCCATCATTTTCTTGTACCTTCTAGGAACCTTTTTAGCTGGATTAGTTGCTGTTATTATTAGCTTTATTTTTCCTGTAGGCTTAACACTTGCAAAGGGTGCTGAGGAGTTGGCGGCTCCTGGTGGTGTGGTAGAGGTACTCAAAACATTACTGATGAACGTTGTGGATAACCCAGTGAAAGCCATTTTTAATGGGAACTATATCGGTATTCTAGCTTGGGCTATAGTCCTTGGTGTGGCTTTGAAAAATGCCTCGGATACGACTAAAACAATGATTTCTAATTTTTCAGATGCAGTATCCAAAGTAGTTACATGGGTCATAAAGTTTGCACCATTTGGAATCATGGGCTTAGTAATAGAATCTATTACGACAAATGGAATTGAATCTTTACTAAGTTATGGAAAATTACTTTTAGTTTTGATTGGCTGCATGATCTTTGTGGCATTAGTTGTTAATCCAATCATTGTGTTTGTTGCCATTCGTCAGAACCCATACCCGCTTGTTTTTAAGTGCATAAGGGAAAGTGGTATTACAGCATTCTTTACACGCAGCTCGGCTGCAAACATTCCAGTCAATATGAGATTATGTGAAAAACTAGGATTAGATAAGGATACCTATTCTGTATCAATTCCACTAGGCGCCACCGTCAATATGGCTGGTGCAGCAGTTACGATTTCTGTTTTGACACTTGCAGCAGTCCATACATTAGGAATTCAAGTGGATATACCTACAGCAATCATCCTCAGCGTACTCTCAGCTGTTTGTGCTTGCGGTGCTTCAGGGGTTGCTGGGGGTTCTTTATTACTTATTCCTCTAGCATGCAGCTTATTCGGAATTCCAGCAGATGTGGCTATGCAAGTAGTTGGGGTAGGATTTATCATCGGAGTTTTACAAGACTCTTTTGAAACGGCGCTGAACTCATCTACAGACGTCCTATTCACAGCGACTGCTGAATTTAATAAAATGCGTAAAGAAGGAAAAAACATAGATATCCAAAAAGCATCATAATAAAGTGAAAACCCTCTATCAGCGGATAGAGGGTTTTTGCTTTATTATATGACTTATTTCTTATCCAAGAAAAATGGTCAAACTATTACATACTCTAATAGCCCGTGTTAAACATCTTTTTGTAATGAACATTATACATTTTTTTGTATATTTATAAATTGAAAAACCTATATTGATTGAAAAAACTTCCTTCTAATGCCTAAAATATGAAAACGCTTACTAAAAAAACAGCATAAATATTCAAAAAATTTACTAAAAAGGATTGTCAAACTATGTTTTTTCAAATATAATCTATTTATTGATGTAACAAAATATAACATGAAATTGCGAGGTAATATAACATGACAAAAACATTCATTTCAAACGCACCTGCAGTTGCAACAACTTTAGAACAAATTAAAGAAACGATTAACGAAAAAAGTGTTGAACTATTACACTTGCAATTTGTCGATATAGAAGGGATCTTAAAGCACGTTACGGTAACAGTTGAACAACTAGAAGATGTCGTAGAGGGTAAAATGATGTTTGATGGTTCTTCGATTAAAGGTTTTTCACCAATTAATAAATCGGACCTTTATCTACAACCAGATTTAACTACTTTTGCGGTTCTTCCTTGGACAGTTGAAGAGGGGTATGCGGAAGCACGTTTCTTATGTTCTGTTAAGAACCCAGACGGTACACTGTTTGAAGGAGATACAAGAAATGTGCTGAAGAAAACTGTGGATCGTGCTGCCGATCATGGTTACACCATTTCAGTTGGTCCTGAGTTAGAGTTTTTCCTTTTTAAAACGGATGAAAATGGGTATGCAACGCAAGAACTTAGTGATAAAGCAGGCTATTTCGAGCCATCTCCACATGATCTTGGCGAGCGCGTTCGTTTAGAAATTTACCGTGCCTTAAAAGCAATGGGCTTTACGATTGAAGCATCTCACCACGAAGTTGCAGAAGGACAACATGAAATTAACTTTAAGTATGCTGATGTATTAACGGCAGCTGACCTATCAACTACCTATAAATGGGTCGTCAAGACGGTTGCGAAGAAATTCGGATTGCACGCTACATTTATGCCGAAACCAGTATTTGGAATCAACGGTTCTGGAATGCATGTCAACATGTCTTTCTTTGAAGGAAGCGAAAATGCCTTCTTCGATCCTTCAGATGAGTTACAATTGTCGGAAAAAGCCTACCAATTTATTGCTGGTGTGCTAGAAAACGTGAAGAGCTTTACAGCTGTAACAAACCCGCTAGTCAACTCTTACAAGCGTTTAGTGCCAGGCTATGAAGCACCTTGTTATATCGCTTGGTCTGCTTCTAACCGTTCAGCGCTAATTCGTATTCCAGCCAAGAAAGGTTTGGCGACACGTGTGGAATTACGCTGTCCAGATCCATCCGCAAACCCTTACTTAACGTTTGCTGTTATTGCTGCAGCAGGTTTAGATGGAATCGAACAAGGATTAGAAGCGCCAGCTCCAATTAATGAGGATATTTTCCATATGACGGAAGAGGAAAGAGCCTTCCTGGGTATTGATAACCTGCCTGGTAGCTTAGCAGAGTCAATCAAAGCATTAGAATCAGGTGAGATTGCTGCTAAAACACTAGGAGAGCATGTATACAGTGAGTATGTCTCATTGAAGAAATCAGAATGGGATAGCTACCGTACAGCGGTTCACACATGGGAAATCGATAACTATCATACAAAATTCTAATTTAAAAAGCGGGACAACAGGCTGATTAAAGCCCTAGTTGCCCGCTTTTTTTATTTGTATACAAATAATGAAAAGAACATCCTCTAATAAGAGACTGTTATCCAGTACTGGTTTCTTGCACAAATTTATTATTCCAAAATGGATTAATCCTGAATGCTATTTCACTTACAGTGATGCCACGCTTTCTTGAATATGCATAATCCGCAGATAAGGAATGCAAGCAAGCCAATTAGAGCAATAAGGAAGTTTAGAACGGTAACAAATAAACCGCTTAGGCCGATTACTCCAAGCAAGATAGTCACCCAGCCCAATACTACAAACAATAACCAAATAACACCTGTTAAAAATCCAAGAAAAATCCCAAAAATGCCACAGGAACAATGGTTATGACCCATCTGATTTCACCTCCTGTCTATTTATGGTTGTTCGATATTAATGTATGCAGTTGCTTGACAACTTGTTTAAGCAAACACGAAAACGGGCTCAAAAAAGGCGCTAATAAAAAGTTTCTGACACTTTTGCACTAATTGTGTTTATATAGTAGTAGAGGAAAACGTTATTGGGATTGGGCCGAAAGAATACTATCCCTTCATACATAACGAATAATAAAATGGTATGTTAGGAGAAAGGAAGATTTCTATGCATTTAAACACAAAACTATGTGACCTACTGGATATTGCCTATCCAATTATCCAAGCCGGAATGGCTGGAGGTCCAACAACCGTGGATCTTGTTGCTAGTGTATCTAACGCTGGTGGGTTAGGAACTTTGGGTGCTGCCTATATGAAACCGGAGGAAATAAGAAAAGCTATCAGGGAAATTAAGGATCGGACAACAAAGCCATTTGCCGTGAACTTGTTTTGTACAAATTTGAAAGATCAAAATGAAGGAGTCGAAGAGTCACAGAAGGTACTTAATTACATTAGAGGGAAATTAGGGATCGAATTCACTGAACAACAAGTCGTAACGAACGACTTTTTTGAGGAACAGTTTGAAGTATTAATCGATGAAAACGTACCTATCATTTCAACTGCATTCGGTGTCCTTCCCAAAGATAAAATGACAGTCGCAAAGAAACATAAAATCATCATTACTACCATGGTAACAACCGTTCGTGAAGCGAAACTTGCTGAGGATAGTGGGGTAGATATCATTATTGCCCAAGGGAGTGACGCTGGTGGTCATCGAGGAACTTTTGAAATTGAAAAAAACACCCATGGTGCAGCAATCGGAACCTTTTCACTTGTTCCTCAGATCGTGGATGCTGTTACGGTGCCGGTTGTTGCTGCAGGGGGAATTATGGATAGTCGCGGCCTAGTTGCCTCATTAGCTTTAGGTGCGCAGGGGGTGCAAATGGGGACCGCTTTCTTAACGACCCTTGAGTCGGGAGCACATCCTGTATATAAACAATCACTAATCAACAGTACAGAAGAAAGTACGGTTATCACGAAAGTATTTTCCGGCCGTCCAGCGAGGGGAATCAACAATGCTTTTATTCAAACGTACCATGACGCCAATATCTATCCAGCTGATTTCCCAACCCAAAATACCCTGACAAATGATATTCGTAGAGAAGCAGCTTTGCAAAATAATCCCGAATATATGTCATTATGGGCAGGTCAGGCAACAAGACTATTACAAAATGAAGTATTCGCTGGTAAAATTATCCATGATTTAGTTACAGGTGCCACACGTTTACTATCTTTCAAATAGTTTGGGACAAACCATGCTTCTAAAACTCGTTGAAAAAAGAGTATGGATATTTCGAATTCCTACCATTGTAGCGTTGAATATAGTAAAATAAGTGAGGATTAAAAAATTAACTACAGAAATTGAAATAGTGTGGAGGATCTAAGGTGACATACCAACAAAACAAAAGATTTAAACTTTTTTCATTGAATTCAAATCAAAAGCTAGCAGCAGAGATGGCAGAGCTATTGGGCTGTGAGTTAGGCAAAAGTTCAGTATCTCATTTTAGTGATGGAGAGATTCAAATCCATATAGAAGAAAGTGTTCGAGGCAGTGAAGTATATATCGTTCAATCTACTTCCTACCCCGTTAATGATAATATTTTGGAACTCCTCATTATGATTGATGCCTTAAAAAGAGCATCAGTTGGAGTAATCAATGTTGTCATTCCATACTATGGGTATGGACGGCAAGACAGAAAGGCACGTTCGCGGGAGCCAATTACGGCAAAACTAGTCGCTAACCTTTTAGAAACTACAGGAGCAACTAGAATTCTTACAATGGACCTCCACACATCACAAATTCAAGGTTTCTTTGATATCCCTGTTGAACATCTATATGGTGTTCCAATCCTTGGACAGTATTTTCAGGAAAAGGGATTGGAAGATATTGTTATTGTGGCGCCTCATAACGGCAGTATCGGCAGAGCGAGGAAAGTGGCCAACCTATTACATGCTCCAATTGCTCTGATCGATAAAAGAAGATTTGAAGAAAATAGTGTCGAAACCACTAATGTAGTTGGTAATGTAGAAGGAAAAAATGTGATTATTATTGACGATTTAATTGATACAGGAGAAACTATTGCGTTAGCAGCTAAGGCACTAGCAGAAAATGGGGCTAAAGCGATCTATGCAGGATGTACTCATCCTGTTTTTACAGACAAGGCGATTGAAAAAATTGAAGCATCACCAATTAAGGAATTAGTGGTGACGAATACAATTCAGTTACCTGAAGATAAAGTCATTAGCAAAATCAAAACGATATCTGTTGCTCCATTGCTTGTAGAGGCAATCGATCGGATTCATAATGAAAAAGCAGTAAGTCCGTTATTTGAATAAGTTTATTGTTTGAAGCCAACTATATATTTTGTTGGCTTTTTTATTTGTTAGAGAATCTAGAAAAAGTTTATGACCAGATAATAAACCCTGGTATTGGGCAGGAGTTATAAATCTAAATAATTTACAATGATTTTTAAAATGATATTATTGTAAGAGTGAATATTATTTTAATAGCTTGTTTTAATACCAGATACTAATATCTTTGGGTATTTCTTACAGGCAGAGTTCCATAGGGAACCCACTAATACTATCAAGATTGGAGTTTGATTAAAGTGGAATTGAAATCATTGATCGCACCAGAACACTTTAATTTAGCAAGTGAAATCTCAAAGCATGCTTCAGATAAAATTGCCTTGCGATGGGAAAATGAACTTGGGGAAACAAAAACGATCTCTTATGCTCAGTTAATCACGAAAGCAAATAAACTTGCCAATGGGTTAACTAAATTAGGATTAGAGAAAGGTGATCGGGTTGTCGTAATGACCACTCGTCTCATTGAATCTTATGTCATCTACTTAGCATGTTTAAAGGCAGGGCTTGTCATTAGTCCTACTTCAGAATTGCTTCGGGCAAAGGATTTAGTTTATCGCTTAAATCATTCTGAAGCTAAAGCCGTCATTTCATATTTTGATTTGGTAAAAGAATTTGAAAATATTAACGAGGAAACACCGTTTTTACAATTTAAAATCGCGTTCGGTCAAGAAGTACCCAATTGGCTCTCGTTAGAAGCGTTAATCGAAGAGGAATCAGAAACCTTTATCGATGTAGAAACACTGAGTGAGGATTATGCTTTTTTAGCTTATACATCTGGGACAACCGGGCAGCCAAAAGGGGTTGTCCATAGCCATGGCTGGGGATATGCTCATTTAAGAATTGCCGCTTCAAAATGGCTGAATATTAGTGAAGAGGATCTTGTTTGGGCTACAGCTTCCCCAGGGTGGCAAAAATGGGTCTGGAGTCCATTTTTATCGATATTGGGTTCAGGGGCAACAGGTTTTATCTATCATGGCAGGTTCAATCCCCATAAATATTTACGGCTTCTTCA
This sequence comes from Neobacillus sp. C211, assembly GCF_051842875.1. Classification (NCBI taxonomy): domain Bacteria; kingdom Bacillati; phylum Bacillota; class Bacilli; order Caryophanales; family Bacillaceae; genus Neobacillus; species Neobacillus sp. C211. Next base: position 99,111 of record NZ_JBPXRO010000016.1, on the reverse strand, counting down.
AAATAACAAAGTAAATGTTTTATGCTGCACACCTACTGAATATCGGATGATGGCTAAATTAGATGACCTTTCAAACTTCGATCTATCGCCTTTACATACTGCTGTTTCCGCAGGAGAGGCACTTAATCGTGAAGTCATCGATGTGTTTAAAAATCAATTTAACATCCTGATTCGGGATGGGTACGGTCAGACGGAAAGTACGTTACTGATTGCCAATTTAAATGTAGATGAGAAAAAATTAGGCTCAATGGGGCAGCCGCTGTTATCAGAATTTATTGAAGTGGTTGATGAAAATGGCCAACCTGCTCCTGTAAAGGAAGTTGGGACGATTGCGATTAGAAGCGATTTCCCAGCATTATTTAAACAGTATTATAAAAATCCCGAGACAACGGCGGCTTCCTATAATAATCAATACTTTTTAACGGGTGACCGGGCATTTAAAGACGAGGATAACTATTATTGGTTCCAAGGAAGAAAAGATGATGTAATCATCAGTTCTGGCTATACGATTGGACCTTTTGAAGTGGAAGATGCTTTAATGAAACATAAATCGGTGAAAGAGTGCGCGGTAGTCGCTTTACCGGACCCGATTAGAGGAAACATTGTCAAAGCATTTGTGGTATTGAAAGATGGGATTTCCGGTACAATGGAGCTAACCAAGGAACTGCAGGGATTTGTAAAAAAATTAACGGCGCCATATAAATATCCAAGGGTGATTGAATATATCGAGGCACTACCTAAAACAGATTCAGGAAAAATTCGTCGGATCGAACTTCGAATGCAGCGATAATAGAAAAAAGGCTAATTTGCGATTCTGACAGCCCTTGGCGAGAGACAAATTTAAACACTATACTCTCTTCCAATTCGTGGTATAATAATCAAAGTTCTTTTACAAATATTGTCGTTGAATTTCCAAAAATCCATTAAAGAAGTGTCGTGTAATGAATAAATTAGAACTGAATATTAGGCATAGAACGGTATCTATATTAGATAAGTATTTTACTGGCGAATCGATAGATTACAAGAAAATATTTGCAATCATCTTGCCCCTTTTTGTAGACCAGGCCTTTTTAATCTTAATGAGTTTATTTAATACAGCGATGATCAGTTCTGCAGGAGTAGCTGCAGTCAGCGCGGTGAGTATGGTAGATTCATTGAATATTTTCTTGGCCAATGTATTTATTGCTGTGGCAACAGGTGGTACCGTTATTGTGGCCCAATATAAAGGCAGCGGTAACTCAGCGATGGTGTCTAAAACAGCGACCCAAGCGATATCTGCCTGTACCATATTTTCAGTCCTAATCAGCGCTCTTGTAATTATTTTTCATACACCGATCCTAAACATGTTATTTGGTAAAGCGGATGCAGACGTGTTTCGAAACGCAAGAATTTATCTCATCGGCAGCTGTCTTTCATATCCGTTAATCGCGATCTTTCAAGCGGTGACGGGGGCCTTAAGAGGTGTCGGAGAGACAAAACCTTGCTTAAATTTATCATTAACCATGAATTTAATGAATACGATTCTAAATGTTATGCTTATTACGATTTTTAAAATGGGTGTGGAAGGACTCGTAATTTCAACGATTCTAGCACGAGTTTTGGGAATGGTTGCTTCATTAATTTATGTCTTAAAATATAATGAGACGATCCGTTTTCGGATAAAAAGCGCTTTCCGAATAGATATGTCTATTCTCAAGAAAGTGATGTTTATTGGTCTTCCGTTTGCTGCAGAACAGATATTTTTCAATGGTGGAAAACTGTTAACGCAAACGTTTATTGTTCAATTAGGCACCCTTTCAATGACGGTATATGCTATCGGTAATGCCATTGCTTTGTTATATCAAATCGGCCCAAATGCACTCGGCATTGCAATTGTTACGATTGTTGGGCAGTGTGTTGGAAGAAGGAATATAGAGGACGCTAGGAAATTCATTTATTCGTTGATTGGACTTTCCTCCATCTTCTTTGTTGTTGCAGATCTTATATTATTGCCATTGTTTCCGTTATTGATAAAATTGTTCAACCCACCTGATGAAATTGTTCCAATCATATTTACACTTATCCTGATATCTGCCATTGCCCAGCCAATCTTGTGGTCACCAAGTTTTATTATGCCATCAGCCCTACGAGCAGCTGGCGATTCGAACTTTACTTCGATTGCTTCTTTGTTGTCGATGTGGTTATTACGGGTAGTCCTCGGTTATATTTTAGGTATTACCTTAGGTTTTGGGATTATCGGTGTATGGGTAGCGATGATTGTAGAATGGGGTGCACGTGGAATCATCTTTGGATGGCGATTCAAAGGGAAAAAGTGGTACGCGCATAAACTTGTATAATAAATTCAGATTGAACCTCCTCAACATGCATTTGAGGAGGTGTTTTCATATAATCATCATAGATAATGTTTGAAGGAGGATCATCTTGGATCAACAAGGAGTTATTTCAATTGGAGAAGCATTTGTAGATTTTATTTCAATTGACCGAACCAATACCGAATATAAACAACTATTAGGCGGCGCTACTGTTAACGTGGCCGTCGGTACAAGGCGACTCGGTATCCAAGCTTATTATTTATGTAAACTTGGAACCGATGAAATTAGTCAATTTGTAGAACAAGAATTTAGGAAAGAAAATATCAATACTTCATTTTCTGTCCACTCACCGAGTAAAAAGATTTGCGGTGTCTATGTTCATATTAATGCAAGCGGTGAGCGGTATTTCCACACTTACGTCAACGACACTCCAGATGAAGTATTAACTGAAGACGAATTAAGAAGGGGAGTTTTTGAACAGGCGAAGATCTTTTATTTTGGATCAGGAACTCTCTTTCATGAAAAAACAAAAAAGACAACAGAAGCTGCGCTAAAATATGCCAAAGATTTCAGCAATATGATTGCTTTTGACGCTAATCTTCGTCTAAAGCGCTGGGTAAATGAGCAGCATTGTCGTCAAACAGTTTTTTCTTTCCTTAAATATGCACATCTAGTGAAGCTGGCGGAAGATGAGTTGAACTTTTTAACAGAAACAAATTCAATAGAGGATGGATTAGAAAAAATATCTAAATGGAAGATTCCCTATCTGTTTATAACGATGGGGAGCAAAGGCGCCTGTGCTGTGATAAATGGGAACAAAGTTTTCGTTCCTGCTCCAGCGGTAAATGCCATTGATACAACCGGTGCAGGTGATGCATTTATGTCAGCGCTATTGTATTGTTTTCACGAAAAAGGTATGCCGGTTAAACTATCTCAAATAAAAGAGTACCTTCAATTTGCAAATAGAATAGGAGCTGCAGCGACAACAGAAGTCGGCTCCCTATCTGCTAACTTTAACAATAAAATCTGAAGTGTACGATCAAGTTGAAGGTAACAAAACGCCACTAGTTGCTGAGTCCGATATTGATATGGACTCAGGTTTTTATTATTAGATGATATTAAATGTTATTGTTGATTTTTTTATGGAGATAAAATGGTAATAATTGGTTCGTTGGCTACAAAAATCTAATAAAAAAAGAATCCAATGAGGCCTATTGGCTACAAAAATCTGATAAAAAGTGGAAAAGATGAATCCAATGAGGCTTATTGGCTACAAAAATCTATTAAAAAGTGGAGAAAATGAATTCAATGAGGCCTATTGGATACAATAATTTAATAAAAACTCCAAAAATGATTCCAAGAACATTTATTGACAACTTCTAATCTGAAAAAATACCATAAGGAGAGGAGCTAGCCTAGTGAGGGAATTATTTTTATGAAAAAATAGAATCATGAATTTGGGAGGTAGTTTATATAGGACTTGGTGGGATTTAAACCCACAAAACACATTGCAACCTTTGTGTAAGGGCTGCAAGTTGCTCTATTCATTGAGCTACAAGTCCTATCTATAATATGTACCAAAAAGAAGTTATTATTCCTTAGTTATAACAAAATTTTTTAGTAAACTATGCTAATGTTGCGCAGTTAGCAATTTTCAAAATAATGATTAACTATTAACTCCATCTAATGTATAATATTTTCAACAATGATAGAGAGGAATTACCATGAACTCATATATAAAAGAACAAATTGAAGTGTTTCAAGAAAAAAATCAGAATCGTGGATGCCTATTAGTTAGCTGCCCAGATCAACCTGGCATAGTTGCGGCGATATCAAAGTTTTTGTTTTCCTATAATGCAAATATTATTGAATCCAGTCAGTATTCCACCAATCCTGAGGGTGGCACCTTTTTCATTCGGATTGAATTTGAATGCCCGGGACTAAAGAATAAAGCAAAGGACATGGAGACTCAGTTTGCTGAAATCGTTAAGGAGTTTTCGATGGAATGGAGCTTTACGCATGTTTATCATGTGAAAAAAGCGGCAATCTTTGTATCAAAAGAACTTCATTGTTTGCTCGAGCTTTTGTGGGAATGGCAAAGTGGAGACCTAATGGCTGACATAGCCCTTGTTATCAGTAATCATGAAACAGCAAGAGAGGTTGTCGAAGGACTAAACATCCCGTTTTATTACGTTCCAGCCAATAAAGATATTCGTGGACAAGCCGAAGCAACGCAACTTAAGCTACTAAAAGAGTATGAAATTGATTTTGTGGTATTGGCCCGATATATGCAAATCTTGTCATCGAAATTTGTCGAAGAAAATCCCAACAAAATTATTAATATTCACCACTCCTTTTTACCAGCCTTTGTGGGTGCAAGACCCTATGAACGAGCTTTTGACCGCGGTGTAAAATTAATCGGTGCTACTTCTCATTATGTGACCAATGACCTGGATGAGGGACCTATTATCGAACAGGATATCAGTCGGGTCGATCATCATGACAATGTGGACAGTCTTAAGAAAATTGGCCGTAGAATTGAAAGAAGCGTATTGGCTCGAGCGGTAAAATGGCATATTGAAGACCGTATTATCGTTCATCAAAATAAAACCATTGTTTTCTAGTAAATCCCTTTAATAGGGATTTTTTTCTGTCCAATCATTAGATTGGGCTATTTATGTGAGAGTTTTAAAAATGGTTAAATCCATTTTTTTTAATCAAAAACTAGGACTATTGGAAAGCATCGTGAATATATATTTATAAAACTAGGGGGATGTGGAATATGGATAATCAAATTAAGATTAACGATAATGGTCCACTAGCTGTAAGTGGGGATTTTCAAATCATGGATGCAGAAGGAAATGAATATCCGAAGAAGGCAAAAGTTTATCTTTGCCGTTGTGGACTTTCCAACAAAAAGCCGTTTTGTGATGGATCACATAAGAAAGGCGGATTTGAAAGCAGTCCAAGAGGGACTGACGGAAAGTAATGGTGTCAGGCACTACTCTTTCCAGGGTTTTGTAGCACTTTTGGATTTTGTAGGGTGCAGCCAGGATGGGCGAACACATCCTGGCTGTTTTTATTTTATCAAAAAGCAGCGTAAAACCCCTAGCTTTAGATATGGGGATATAAGCTGTATTTATATTCCAAGACTGTTTATTGCGGACATGGTGAATAGCTGATAATATATTATCAGGTATGTGTCACCATGAAGTATGTACGCCAAAGGAATTCAACTTAATAACTAAATGTATTATGAGAGGCGGTAACTAAAATGACAACAGGTAATAATGAGAAAATAACGGTAAAAGCAACAGTTCATGCACCAGTAGAAAAAGTGTGGGAATATTGGACAGAGCCAAATCATATAACGAAATGGAACAATGCTTCAGATGACTGGCACACGCCAATTGCTGAAAATGATTTAACGGTTGGCGGTAAATTTCTCACAAGAATGGAAGCAAAAGATGGCAGTTTTGGCTTTGATTTTGGTGGGATTTATGATGAAGTGAAATTAAATGAGGCTATTTCTTATACCATGGGGGATGGAAGAAAAGTTGATATTACTTTTAAAGGTCATGGAAATGAAACCCAGGTAATCGAAACTTTTGATGCAGAAACCACCAATTCAATTGAGATGCAACAAGCAGGATGGCAGGCCATTTTAGATAATTTTAAAAAATATAGCGAGCAATAATCAAATCGAAAAGATTGTTTTCAAGTGAATCGGATAGGGGTTCTAAAAGATCACAGCATTCATACTTTGAATAAAGGGAGAGAATCAGTTTAAGGCTGATTTTCTCCTTTTTTATTTTAGGCTTGTTGTTCTTATTGACATACGATATCCTTATGGAGTTTTATCTAAGGAAAATCTATTTTTTTGCGAATAAATCTAAAACTTGGTTAAAACGAATGGTAAACCGTCCATGACCTTCTTCTAGTTGAGTTCAGACGCTTAAAAGCTTCATTAGTAATCTTATGAAGGACAAATCTCTTGTTCCTGCGGCGCCCTTTGTCCATCATACGGCTTATGAAAGACAAATCTCTTGCTCCTGAGGAGAGTTTTGTCCTTCATACCACTAATAAAGGACATTTCCCTTGCTCTTTCTCTGTTCTCTATGGTACCAGCTTTTTCAACAATGTCGGGCACCACTCTCAATAAGTCGATAACTCCTAAATTCTAGTTTCTTTGTGGTTTCCAGCTGGATTAATTCTCCATGTTCCAATTGAATCCTCTTTGAAAATAATGGTCCATCATATACAAAGGTATGATATTCACCGGATTCTCCCATCGGACAAATAGTAGTCTGTTGAACATCCTGTAGGAACGATTCATCTATGATTCTACCAAGCCACGTGTCATCTAATACATCTTCCCGTACGCGGATCACGATTGCTTCATAACCAGAATGGACAAACTTATCCAATGATTGTAAAGAAGCTTCCTTTTTCATCCATAGTGGATACAGGGCATCGACATCTGCAGCGATAGCGACTTTTTCTCCCCATTCCCTGTGTTCATCTAAATATAGATCCCCGTAAGCTATTCCCGTTACATTATATTGATTTTTTAAGGAAAGCACTTCTTCGACAAATTGACTTGTATAGTTTTCGTATGTACATTCGATAAAATGAACAGGTAGGTTTAAAGCTTCACCTTGTAGTTTTATCATTTCTGTTCGCTCTCCATGGCCAAATGTTCGCCCAAGTTCTTTGGGAACAGTTGTAACTAAGCAAACAACCTCAAATCCCTGCGAAATTAGAGTATCCAAGGCCATGCAACAATCCTTTCCGCCACTCCAAGATAAAGCGATTTGTTTTTTCAAAATTCCCCATCTCCCCATTAATCACATTTTCATTGTTTGTAATAATGATATTTTATCATAAAGATAAACATACTGTTTTCTGTAATGGACATCAAAGGTAAAAGATTGTGTGATACTTGTTTGCATTATACAATTTTAAATAATTTATTCAAAAAAGTATAAAAATTGTCAATCATCTGATATAACTGAACTATCAAGAAATTTTACTGGTTTATTATTTATAAATGAATAATTTTTAATTAATTGGAATTCGAGAGGGGAGGGTTATTTGTGAATGATGAAATAAAAGTTTGGAATGAAAATGAAGCCATTCTTCATTCATTGCAAGACGATATTTTAGTGACTGATACAGATGGCATTATTTTGAAGGTGAGTGAAGCAACCGAAGGTATTTATAATATGAAGACAAATGAAATGATCGGCCGATCCGTTTATGAACTTGAAAAAGAAGGGGTTTTTACACCGATTTTGACGCCTTTGGTCATTAAAGAAAAAAAGAAAATTACCCTTGTCCAAACAACTAATAATGGCGATAAGTTACTTGTTACGGGGATTCCTGTATTCGATGCTAACAAAACGCTCGTCCGAATTGTCAGTTATTCACATGATGTAACAGAGTTACTTAACATGAAAAAATACTTAATTGACATCGAAGACGAAATGGAACGAGTAAAAAGTGAGCTTGAATTGCTGAGAAATCTTCAGTTTGATTCTGATGGGATGATAGCAACCAGTATAGAAATGAAAAAAGTCCTCCAACTCGCATTACAGGTAGCTGAAATCGATGTCAATGTGTTACTGCTGGGGGAAACAGGAGTGGGAAAATCACATATTGCTAAATTTATTCACAAGAAGAGTTCGAGAAAGAACGGACCTTTTATCGAGGTGAACTGTGGGGCCATACCCGAATCCCTTTTTGAGGCAGAGTTTTTTGGTTATGAATCGGGTGCATTCACAGGTGCAAATTCAAAAGGGAAGGTAGGGTTAGCGGAACTTGCTGAAGGTGGGACATTATTTTTAGATGAAATTGGTGAGTTGTCATTAGCAGATCAAGTGAAAATCCTCAAATTTATTCAGGAAAAGCAATTTTATCGTGTCGGTGGAACGAGGCTTCGAACCGTTGATTTCCGTATCCTAGCCGCGACAAATAAAAACTTAGAGAATGCAGTTGAAGAAAAAACCTTTAGACATGACCTCTATTTTCGCTTAAATGTGGTACCCATCACCATTCCGCCATTAAGGAAGCGGTCAACTGATATTATTCCGTTGATTGAACACTTTTTAGCGTTTTTTTCAAAAAAGTACGGCCGGGAGCGCAACCTTGATGAGGGTGTTATCCATCTGTTGTTAACACAAGAGTGGAAGGGAAATGTGCGGGAATTAATCAATTTAATTGAAAGACTGGTAGTCACCTCACCTAAACAGCTGATTGAAATTGAAAATTTACCTAATCAATTTCGAAAGCCTTTTCCTGATGTGACGTCAGTTGAAGAAACCAATCGCTCCTTGAATGAAATTCTTGAAAGCGTTGAAAAGCAAGTGCTAATAAAGGCTAGAAAACAATACAAAACAACGATTAACATGGCTAAAGCATTAGGAATCAGTCAACCATCTGTATTTAGAAAACTCAGAAAATACGAAATAGAATAAAGAGTGGCACGAAACTTGCACTATATTTTAGTAATGAGTGGACCAACCAAGGGAGATTTCTTAGCAAGGCTATTCCTTATAAGGAGGGCGATACGAAGGGAAAGCGGTTCCTTATTGCTTATATTTATACAGAAATAATAAACGTAAATATTCTCAAATAACATTGTAGATGTATTTTTATTTCAATTTGTGTATATTCAATTAATAATAGAATATTAGGAAAATATATTGACATAAAATTAACAAGTATTTATATTTAAGGAATATTATTCATTTTTAAATAACTTTAGTGGAGAAGGGGTGGATTATGAACGTAACAGTAGGACCAGCTCAATATATTAGAAATAAGGGGTTATTAGAAGAAGCAGGACCATACATAAAAAACTTCGGAAACTCTGCAGCCCTTATTGGAGGCCATACAAGTAAAGAAATTGTAGAAGTTTCATTACAAAAGAGTTTGTCTAAGCATGGGATTTTATTGAAGCATTCCTTTTGGTATGGAGGAGAATCTTCCGAATCGAATATCGATAGATTAGTAGTCGACTTAAGAGATGAAGAGGTCGATGTCCTCATCGTGGCAGGTGGAGGTAAAGCAATTGATACGGTGAAAGCCGTTGCTTACCGGCTTAACAAACCTTTAGTTGCCATCCCAACAATCGCCGCAACCTGTGCCGCTGCCACACCGATTACCATTCTTTACAGCAATGAAGGTGAATTTATCGGGATTGAACGGAAATCAAAAGCTCCTGATTTAGTCTTGGTAGATTCGGAAATTATCATGGAGGCGCCCGTTCGTTTTTTAATTGCCGGTATTGGCGATACATTGGCTAAATATTTCGAAACAAAATGCTCTGTGAAAAAAGCAACACCAACCGCCTTAAATCAGACGGCCATTGCGATAGCAGGTCAGGTGTACCAAACGTTGCTTCAAATAGGGAAAGAGTCTGTCAATGCTGTAAGAGCACAAACAGTGACAAAAGAATTCGAAAATGTGATAGATACCGTTATTTTAGTCAGTGGCAGTGTAAGTGGGTACGGCGGGGATGATTGCCGGACAGCTGGAGCGCATGCCATCTATTCCGGATTAACGATTTTCCCTGAAGTGCACCACACCTATCATGGTGAAATTGTTGCCTTTGGTATTCTTGCACAATTGTGTATGGAGAATACTAGCGATGATGAGTTGAAAACGTTAATAAGTTATTACCAGGAAGTAGGACTTCCTTTTACCTTAAAGCAAATGGGGATCACTAACTTAACAGATAGTCAGTGGAGAAGGCTTGGTGACATTACCGTTACTATTGAAGATATGGCAAATATGCCCTTTGAAGTCACACCAGAAATGGTGATTGAAGCTGTCCGCCGAGCAGATGAAATAGGAAATGGGATGCTAACTACTGGTGTTGCTGCACAGTAATGGTTCTTTATTCGTAGGCAGTCCATTTAAAAAAGAGCAACATGGTTGAAAAAACTTGATTCTATGAAGCTAGCTACACGAAAGAGAGATAATTTTTTTAATCAATCAAGGGGGAATTTAGGATGAAAAAATGGTTATTAGTTTTTTGTTCGTTGATGTTGTTATTCGCGTTAGCGGCATGTGGAAAAAAGGACGCGGCAAGTACTGTAGAAAATGGGAAGTCGTCTGAACCTTTGAGAGTGACATTGCCGACATGGACAGGATATGGCCCGTTATTTTTAGCAAAGGAAAAGGGCTTTTTCAAAAAGAATGGTATTGATGTGGATCTTTCCATAGTTGAAGGATTAGGTGAACGTAAACAAGCGTTAGCAAGCGGGAAAATTGACGGGATGGCAACAGCACTGGATGTGCAAGTTTCATTAGCAGCCTCTGAAATCCCAGTTCAAGTTGTTTGGTTATTGGATGATTCATACGGCGGAGATGGCATCCTTGTAAAAAAAGGAATTAATAGTGTGAAAGATTTAAAAGGGAAACAAGTAGCATTTGAAGTTGGTTCAACAAGCCATATGCTAGCACTACAAGCTTTAAAACAAGGCGGATTAACTGAAAAAGATGTGCAAGTTGTCCAAATGTCTGCAGGCGATGCTGGTGCAGCTTTTGCAGCTGGTAAAGTGGATGCAGCCGTAACATGGGAGCCTTGGTTATCAAAAGGAGCACAAGCAAACGGAAAGGTATTGTTAACAACCAAAGATCTATCAGGAATTATTGTTGATACCGTCAGCTTTAAAGAAGATGTCATCAAAAATCGTCCGAAAGATGTGGAAGCTTTTGTAAAAGCTATGGGCGAAGCAATGACTTACTGGAAAGAACATGAGAAAGAAGCCAACGAAATTATGGCGAAAGGTTTAAAAATTGACCTAAAAGAATTTGAAGGAACGGTAACTGGTTTGAAATTCTTTTCAAAAGAGGATAACGTAAAATTATTTGGCACGGAAAGTGCAAAAGGCTCCATTTATCAATCCACAGAAAATGCGATTTCGTTTTACAAGGATCAAAAACTACTTAAAACAGAGCCAAAAGCAGAAGATGTCATCAATCCAACTTTCCAAAAGTAAGAAATTTACTTGCTAAATTATTTTTGGATTTACTTTGATCAGCCTGACTCATGAGTTGTTTTTTACCCCTCATCAGTTAGGCTTTTTTTCAAAATAAAACGCATAAGAAAATAGGTGAGAAAAAATGATAGCAAAATTGTTTACTCCTAATAAAGAAATTCCAAAAATGTTTTATACTTCGGCTGGCTTCTTAACATTTATTATTTTTCTATTGATTTGGTCTGTACTTAGTTACGGACAGTTTGTTAATCCTTTATTCTTACCAACTCCCTCTGCTGTATTAGCAACAGCCGTCGATATGTTTATAAATGGTGAGATTCTCTCTGATATTGGAATCAGTTTTACAAGGGTTCTTTTCGGATTTCTAGCTGCTGCCATTATTGGTATACCTCTAGGGATCTTAATGGGATCGCTGAGGATTATGGAAGGAGCATTTGAACCGATCATCGGATTCATTCGCTATATGCCAGCATCGGCCTTCATTCCCTTACTTATTCTTTGGATTGGACTTGGAGAGACCGAAAAAATGAGTGTCATTTTCTTAGGAACGTTTTTCCAGCTGACACTAATGATAATGGACGTAACCAAAAATGTTCAAAATGATTTAGTCGATGTTTCCTACACATTAGGCGCAAAGAAGGTACAGGTGTTCACAAAGGTAATTCTGCCTGCTTCATTACCAGGTATTGTTGATACACTTCGGATTACATTCGGATGGGCGTGGACATATTTAGTGGTCGCAGAAATTGTCGGTGCATCTAGTGGTTTAGGATATATGATCATGCAGGCATCACGTTTTCTTCAGCCAGATAAAATCATCGTGGGCATTTTAATTATTGGTTTACTGGGGCTGATTACAGATATTCTCTTTAAAGCTATATACAAGGCTTCGTTTTCTTGGATGAGAAAGGATGGTTTTTAGATGGTTACACCTAGTTTAAAAGTTAAAGAGGTCGAAAAAATAGCGGAACCAAAACGGAGAGAATCGATTGTTTCGATAACAGGAACACCAAAGTTAGAAATCAAAGAGGTAGGAAAAGTCTTTAAAACCAAAAGCGGGGAAACGACCGCATTAGAAAAAACCACATTTTCGATAGAAGAAGGGGAATTTGTCACGATTTTAGGACCTTCAGGTTGTGGTAAATCAACTGTTTTGCGGATTGTCGCAGGTTTAGAAGATGCAACGTCAGGAAAAGTTCTTCTTGATGGGCAGGAAATCAATGGACCTGGACCTGATCGAGGAATGGTGTTTCAATCGTACACTTTATTTCCATGGTTATCTGTCAAAGAGAATATTACCTTTGGACTAAAGCTAAAGGGTGTTTCTCAAAAAGAAAGAGACGATATTGCAAGACACTACTTGCAATTAATCGGCTTAGAAGGATTTGAATCGCATTTCCCGATTCAATTATCAGGTGGGATGAAACAACGTGTTGCGATTGCACGGGCGCTGGCAAACGACCCGAAAATATTATTAATGGATGAGCCATTTGGAGCATTGGATGCCCAAACTAGAAACATTATGCAAGAAGTGCTCTTGAAAGCTTGGGAAGAGTCCAAAAAGACGATTTTATTTATTACGCATGATGTCGATGAATCGATCTTTTTAGCAGATTCCGTTTATGTGATGACTGCAAGACCAGGTCGTTTAAAGAAAAAGATCCCTATAACAATAGAGAGACCTAGAGATTTTAGTGTAAAAGCTACACTCGAGTTTGCCGAATACAAAGAAGAATTATTGTCGCTGATTCGAGATGAAAGTTTAAAAGCGATTAAATAACTCACGTCACTAAACTGATAATAATAGAAGAAACCCGTAATTTCGAGAGAAAAGGATTACGAATATGGAGGTCAATGTATGGAGAACAAATGGGATCACCTCGTGAAAAATATGCCAAATCGACTTGCACCTAGCATGGCGAAGGACCATCCAAATCTACCAGTTGTTAAAGAGGAAGGCTGCTATTACTTTGGAGTGGATGGAAAGAAGTATCTTGATTTTACATCCGGGATAGCCGTAACAAATGTTGGGCATCGTCATCCAAAGGTGGTTCAAGCCATAAAAGATGCAGCTGATGGATTAATGCACGGTCCTTCTGGCGTGATTATGTATGAGTCGATTTTACGTTTAGCGGATAAACTTGCTGAAATTTTACCTGGAGACCTTGATTGCTTTTTCTTTGCCAATAGTGGAACGGAAGCAATCGAAGGCGCTCTTAAACTAGCAAAATATGTGACGAAACGACCTTTTGTCATTTCCTTTACAGGTTGTTTCCATGGTCGTTCTTTAGGCGCATTAAGTGTGACTACATCTAAAAGCAAATATCGAAAATTCATGCAGCCATCCGGTCTTACCTATCAGGTTCCTTATGCAAATGTAAAAGAATGCCCAGAAGGTCTAGACCCTGAAGCATATGTTATCGAAAAATTAGAAAAAGATTTCGCCTCTTTATTTAGTCATCAAGTAACACCGGAAGAAGTAGCTTGTGTGATCTTAGAGCCTGTTCTTGGTGAAGGCGGTTATATTGTTCCACCGAAGGGCTGGTTAAAAAAGGTTCGTGAAATTTGTGATCGACATAATATTTTACTCATTTTTGATGAAGTTCAAACGGGATTTGGCCGCACAGGTCAATGGTTCGCAGCTCAAACCTTTGATGTAATCCCAGATATTATGGCAATCGCCAAAGGAATAGCAAATGGTCTTCCGCTTAGCGCGACGGTCTCTTCCAGTGAATTAATGAAACAATGGCCACTCGGAAGTCATGGGACAACGTTTGGCGGAAATCCAATTTCATGTTCCGTTGCACTAGCTACCTTGGAAGTAATGAAAGAGGAAAACCTACTTGAAAACACTCGAAACATGGGAGGCTATGCCGTTGGGCAGCTTAAACGAATTAAAGAACGTCACCCTGTTATTGGCAGCATCCGTGCGGTTGGCTTAATGATTGGGATTGAAATCATTGACCCAGTGACAGGTGGACCGAATGGAGAAGGATTGTTAAAAATTCTTGATCTAGCCCTTGAAAAAGGTGTTTTATTCTATTTATGCGGAAATCATGGAGAAGTTATTCGAATGATTCCTCCGTTAATCGTTACAAAGGAACAAATTGATGAAGGGCTTCAAATGCTTGATGAAGCATTATCGGAGTATGAAGCGACATTGATGCAGCTAGTAAAATAATAATCAGCAAACAGAATGATAAGCGTTGAGATTTTTCTCTCATCGCTTTTTATTTTGTCTCATATAATCAAAATAGTTTATTATAAATATATTATGTAAACAAATATATATTTAAGAAGAGAAAATTGTACAAAGATATTAGCTGAAAAATGGTATACTGTTATTTATTTAGTATCAGGAAATGGGTGTTAAAATAAATATATCTGATTCCTTTGTGGTTACTTGTTTGGAGTTGAAAATTTTGAGTCGTTTATTTGCAAATTGGTATGATTTTTTTATGAATCCGTTAGAGAAAAAGAAGTTTAAGAGGATTCGCAAGGAACTTCTTTCTAAGGCAACGGGAAGTGTCCTAGAATTAGGGTCGGGTACAGGAATTAATTTTCCTTTATATGAATCTGCAGAAACAGTGACTGCGATTGAACCAAGTCAACATATGATTGAGCGGTCCTTATCGAAACATAAGCAATCACTAGTCCCAATAGAAATCGTGCAGGCAAGTGCAGAAAAACTGCCTTTTGGTGCGGATACTTTTGATACTGTAGTGGCAACACTTGTATTTTGTACGATACCAAATCCGGAAAAAGCCATTTTAGAGTTGAAACGAGTGTGTAAGCCTGAAGGGAAAATTCTTGTATTTGAGCATGTTAAGATGCAAAATCGTTTTTTAGCTTCACTCCAGGACTGGCTAACTCCAACTTGGAAAAAAATCTGTGATGGATGCTGTTTAAATAGGAATACCTTAGACTTACTAAGGGCTCATGATATCTCAATAATAAAAGTGCAAAAATATTATCGTGATTTATTTGTTTTTGTTGAAGCCAAAAATAATAAGAAAGCATAGTTTTTTCAAGAGTCTCCATATTGGAAGGCTGGCTCTAATGTTGTCTAAAAACAACATTGTTGAGTCAGCCAGTCTCGTTTTCTTATCTTTTATTGATTTAACGCTCCTGGGTCAACCCCCAAATTTAATCCTTGATTTCAACATTCCCATTGTCATCAATTTCGATAGTTGTATAGCTTTTGAAGACGTCCATGTTGGTGATTTCATGTTGAACGACGCTGGCAAAGCTCTCCATGTAAGGCTTGTACACCTCAGGGTCTTTGACGAGATGATAAAAATTCACTCTTTTTCCATCTTTCATATCCGTCATCCTTAGTAAAAATCGGTCGCCAAATTGCCCTTTAAACCAACCTCTTGCTTCCTCATGACTATTGAATTTAGACATTTGGTTAGGATCAATTGTAAGATCTTGATGCATTAACTCGTTCACCTCTTTCCAATATATTGCCTCTTCTAATATTCCCCATTGGCATAAAAATTATTGTGTATTAAATGTTTAAATTAAAATTCAACTGTCACTTCATTTATATGGTAAATTTAAAGAGTGAGAATCAATATTACCGCTATAAATTAGGCATAGTTTCTATTAACTAATAGATGAAACAAATGTATGGAGGAAAGGTTTATGGTAGTTGTAAAATCAGTCACAGTCGATGGTGAGAGTATCTATGTATTTAGAAACGCGGTCTACATCTTTGAATCGAGTTCGGGTATTACCTTAGAATTAAATCTGATTGTCAGTGAGGTTGTTGTTAAAAAATACAAAAACGTGGAAAACCTAATAGTTGAGATAGAATTTGAAGATGGTAGAATCATAAATTCCATTATGCATGTAAAAATTCTGAGTGGCGGCTTGCCGCAACTTAATTTATTCTGCGAGCTCGATGATATTCAAGAATATCAAGATTTTGATCGGGTAAACGAAAATGATTCTTGGTTTCCGAATATAGAGGATGGCATTACTATAGAAGAAATAAGAAAAGTGGAAATGCCAAATGAGGATGTTGGTTTAAAACTAAATTTGCCAATCGACCAGGTCGAGTGGTTAAAAAAACAAAAAAAGAAAAGCTTAAATGAAATTTTTCAAGAAATGATCTATGAATTTTGGGAAAAACAAGAATCGAAATGATTTTGGGGTAGTCGGCACACTTCCGTCTGAAAAAGGACAGACGGAAGTGTGCTGAAAGCCGTTATAAAATTACTTCATTTTGACAAGGGAAACATCAAAGACTAAACATAGAAAAATAGCAAAGATTGCTGAAAAGATAAGGGCGAGGATAGGTCTTTTAAAATGGATTCGAATAATTAAGAACATAACAATTACGAATAATAGGGACCATAATAAATTCCAATGATGGTGGTAGGTAATAGATCCCCCCTTCACCGCTACATATTCCAAAATAATATAGGCGCATGTAAAAAAGGCGATGTAAAGAGATTGAGAGAGGACGCCTTTTCTAAAAGGATATTTGGAAAGGTAAACCCATGTCGAGAGGGGCATTCCAATCAAAGTTAATAACAAAATCGGAATCATAGCAAACTGTACCCCATTTGGTTCCATTTGCCAAAGTTGATATTTATAACAAAGGAGTTCATATAATGCCTCTCCAAGGGAAGCAAAAAGCATCGTAGGATAATAGGCCTTCCAATTTCGATCTGCGAACTTAAAGGCAACAATTATCCAAATAACCGAATAAATGATGGCAATCATGAGGTACACTCCTAGAAGTTAATAAATACTATATTTCCCAAAAATAGATAGACCATCCATAGGTGAGCATAATAAAATTTTTAAATTCAGTAATAAATTCTACAAATCATATAAAGAATTAAGTTCTTTCATCGGTGAAACATCCTTTTCCAAAAAGAAAAAATGGGTTACATTTGTAAGTATGATTCTAAAGGTTTGCATTGGGTGGTGATACCGCGTGACGGAAACAAAAAAGCTGCAAGAGATAGATTTATATAAGCCCATTCAGACCTATTTTTTACGTGAAGGGTATGAGGTTTACGGGGAAGTGAAGGACTGCGATATTGTTGCAGTGAAAGATGAAGAGTTAGTTGTCATTGAATTAAAACTCACCTTAAGTGTGGATTTACTAATACAGGCGGCCAAACGTCAGCGGATTACGGATAAAGTTTATGTGGCGATACCGAAACCGAAGCATCGTTTAAATTCTAAACGGTGGACAGAAAAATGCCATTTAATTCGCAGGCTGGAGCTGGGATTGATTGT
The DNA here is from genome assembly GCF_051842875.1 of Neobacillus sp. C211. NCBI lineage: Bacteria > Bacillati > Bacillota > Bacilli > Caryophanales > Bacillaceae > Neobacillus > Neobacillus sp. C211. The sequence goes on along the minus strand of NZ_JBPXRO010000016.1, from coordinate 81,533 downwards.
TGTTTCGAGCCCAGGAAAACGGGGAAGGTCAGAAATTATTTTCGAGCCCACTCCATTTATTCGCCGCAAAAACAAACGCAAGCGAGATTCTATTATGAAGGAAATTAACGGCCGGAGTGCGGACTATAATGTGGGCGGCAGTAATCGAACCAAGATTATGACAGCTTATAAAGAAAATTGCATCCAAATTGCGTGTTACCTAGAAAATTTGGGTCCATTGTCCCCGAAAATGTTAAATCAATTGGGATCTGGAAAAAATACTTCCTCGGTCCTTACTAAAAACTATTATGGTTGGTTTGAAAGGATCAGACGAGGTATCTATGTAATAACTGAGAAGGGGAAAGAAGAAATCAAGGAATATCCAGAGTTGATAAATTATTATTTAACTAGTTTAGGCGACGACCAGGTTACTTAACTGCTACTACCTAAAAGGCTGCCCCAAAAATTACTTGGGACAGTCTTTTTTACTCTTTATGTTCAAAATATACTTGGGTCGTTCGCGGTCGTGTTTCTTTGAACCATTGATAACAAAAGATAGTGATCAGTATCAAGTCAATGGCATCTCCACCATAATACATAAGCAAAGCGCCCGTTTTGGCTTGGGCAACGGGAACTCCCATTGGCGGATGAGCATAAATATATTTTGAAAGAATGCCGTGGCATGCCAAGGCGATGATTAATACGCTCGAACGGAATAGGTTACTCGTCCGGTGTGGGTGGGGATCCGTATAAATAAAGGCTGCTGTGAAAAAATAGCCCGCAAGGAATACATGCAGGTGGACTACACTGTGAAGTAGTGCGTTATGTTGCATCGTTTGATATAGGCTAGTTGTATAGAGGACCCAAAGGCCGCTGACATTTAGGAGTGAGGCTACAATAGGATTACTGATGAATCTGATTGGGTTGCTTTTTATAATACGGGATAAGAGCCGTGCTTGCTTTACGTTTAATGTTCGCAGAATTAGTGTCATTGGGGCGGCCAGGACCATAAGAAGCGGTGCCAGCATCCCGAGCAGGAGATGGCCGAGCATATGTGACGTGAAATCTTGATGGGAACGAGCGGCCATAGGTCCTGAAATAGCAGCTAAGGAACAGGACAATCCTCCGATCCACAAGACCATTCGGAAAAACCGCCATGATTTTTTCCGTTTCTTAGTTAGAATGACTGCGCAGAGATAGATCACTAATGCCATAATAAACGGCAGTGTTAAAATCAGTTGAGGAACCAATTCATGGATTTCCATTTTAGAACCATGTTGGATGTGATTATGTATGTGCATTTTCTTTGGAGACTCCCGATGGTTTATATCTCTTATTCATACGAACGAGGAGGACGATGCCTAGAATAATCATCAGAACAGAGGTTGTGTACCACACCATGTCGTAGGGTAGGATATTTACTTGATAGCGTATTTGGTGAAGTCTCATCAGTTTATGTTGGATGGTTCCATCATATAATTGGAATCCTCCAGCCCCAAGCAATACACTGCCCAACCACCTCGGTAGCAGCCATCCACTACGGCGGCGAAGGTCGGCAACCATAAATAATGATCCAACTGTAGCAAACCAGCTAAACGCATGAAAAAATCCATCGGAGACTAGTCCAATCGCAGTCGTAGATCTATCGTAGAAATGATGCCAATGCAGTAATTGATGAAAAATAGTTTCGTCTATAAAAGCGACCAGTCCAATGCCAAACAGAATACCAGACCAGAGATTTCGACTTATGTATGAAGGGAAATTCTTGTGATTAGTAATCTTATTTTTCTGTTCCATTTTCTTCTCCTTTATCCAACTAATTCTTCTGCATTTCAATTTACCCTAAATGTATTAACAATAAACAGGTTTCCAGAAGAGTGCTGGTCCTTAATGTTATCTTATTGAGTTGATAGCTAAAATGGGTGGATAAAAATTCTTATTTTTAATTTCTCCTAAATTTGTCAAGACTGTTAAGCATAGGGCGATAAAGATAGGAAGGAGACTTTTTTATGAATAAACCTTTTGAATACCAGGAAATCTTCTATAACGAAGTCATCTATTTTTTAGAAACGAAATGGAAGCGTCGACTAAGTGATCATGAGAGGCATGTACTGATTGAAGGATATCGATTTGGCAGAATGATTGAAGCTGAAAATGAAATCAAAATCCTTTCGGCTAAGTAATTAAAGATTTTAAAGTGAAATAGACTTCTGGCAGCATCTGACGGTAATTGTTGCTGCCATTAATCACATTTTTTGCGGATAATGAATTAAAAGATAACTTTGTATCTACAAGGTTTTTTCTTGTTTTAATTATTGTATAATAAAGGAAGCGCTTCATATTTTTTGGCGGAGAGGAGAAAGGGGGTAAAGGTAAATAAAGATTCTTATTTGTTCATTTTGAATAGAATCACAGATTACTAAGTGGTTGTAAAAGTTTAAGCTACATAAGGGGGAATTTGAATGATGTCAAACTATGTAAAAATAGGTAATCTTCAAGTAGCAGATGTACTTTATCAGTTTATTAACGAGGACGCTTTACCTGGAACTGGCTTGGACCGCGAAAAGTTCTGGGCTGATTTCGAGACACTCTTTGCTGATTTGACACCGAAAAATAATCAGCTATTAGCTCGAAGGGATGACATTCAACATCAAATCAATGCCTGGCACCGAATAAATAAATCCTTCCACTTTGAAAATTATAAATCATTTTTAAAGGAAATTGGCTATTTAGAGTCTGAGGCAGCAGACTTTCAAATTACTACTGAAAATGTCGATGAGGAAGTAGCCCTAAAAGCAGGACCGCAGCTTGTCGTTCCTGTTGATAATGCCCGCTATGCCTTAAACGCAGCTAACGCCCGGTGGGGAAGTCTTTACGATGCATTATATGGGACGGATGCAATAAGTGAAGACGGCGGGGCTCAGCGAATAGCTGGCTACAATCCAGTTAGAGGGGAAAAAGTAATTGCTTTTGCAAGAGAGTTTCTTGATCAAGCCATACCACTTAAACAATTTTCCCATAAGGAAGCTGTTAAATATTCGGTTGTGAATGGGAGATTAGCAGTTTTACTTCGCAACGGCTCAACCAAAGGGCTTTCAGATGAATCCAAACTATCAGGGTATCAGGGGAATCCAGAAGAACCTTCCTCCATTTTGTTTAAAAATAATGGGCTCTATTTTGAAATCCAAGTCGACCGCAGCCATCCCATTGGTAAAACAGACCTAGCTGGCGTTAAAGATATTTTCATAGAGTCGGCATTAACCACGATTATGGACTGTGAAGATTCCGTTGCCGCCGTTGATGCGGACGATAAGGTATCTGTTTACTCCAATTGGCTCGGATTGATGAAGGGGGACTTGACGGCTGCTCTAACTAAGAATGGAAAGACGATCACGCGATCTCTCCAGCCTGATCGACAATATACATCCCCATCAGGTGAAGAATTCGCCTTAAAAGGGCGATCGCTTATGTTTGTCCGTATTGTCGGCCATTTAATGAAGAGTCATGCCATTCTTGATAAGGATGGGAACGAGGTACCAGAAGGGTTAATGGATACGGTACTAACCAGTTTAATTGCCAAGCATTCTCTTTTGACGAATGGAAAATATCAAAACTCGTCTAAGGGGTCGATCTATATCGTAAAGCCGAAAATGCATGGATCCGAAGAAGCGGCGTTTGCAAACGAAACGTTTAATCGTGTGGAGGACATGCTTGGACTTGAACGGAATACGCTAAAGATTGGTGTGATGGACGAAGAGCGCCGGACGTCTTTGAATCTGAAGAATTGTATTCGTGAAGTCAAAGAACGAATCGTATTTATTAATACTGGTTTCTTGGACCGAACTGGTGATGAAATTCATACGTCTATGGAAATCGGAGCGGTTATTCGCAAAAACGAAATGAAATTTTCGACTTGGCTGCAAAGCTATGAAAAATCCAATGTTTTTATCGGACTCGCCACTGGACTCAAAGGCCGGGCCCAGATTGGTAAAGGAATGTGGGCGATGCCGGACCTGATGGCTGAAATGCTCAAACAAAAAATCGGCCACCTGCAAGCGGGCGGGACGACTGCATGGGTTCCTTCTCCTACCGCTGCAACCCTGCATGCCCTTCATTATCATCAGTTAGATGTTTCTAAGGTGCAGGATGAGTTGTCGAGGGATATTCAGGATTTAAGAGATCAGATTTTAACGATCCCTGCTGCCGAAAATACCAACTGGTCCGCTGAGGAAATTCAGCAAGAGCTTGATAACAATGCCCAGGGCATTCTTGGCTATGTCGTTCGTTGGGTAGAAATGGGCGTTGGCTGTTCGAAAGTACCAGATATTAATCATGTGGGCTTGATGGAGGACCGTGCCACGCTAAGGATTTCTAGCCAGCATATCGCAAACTGGCTGCACCATGGAATTTGTACGAAGGAACAGGTTCTAGAAACATTAAAGCGGATGGCGAAAGTAGTGGACCGTCAAAATGAAGGTGACCCGGCTTATCGTCCAATGGCCTTAGATTATGATCAATCTGTTGCATTTCAAGCAGCGTGCGACTTAGTATTTAAAGGCTATGATCAGCCAAACGGCTACACTGAGCCGATTTTGCATCGTCGCCGTATTGAAGCCAAAGCCAAATGGAGAGTCGAGCACCACAATTAATAGTGCCAAAATCAAAAGCAACTACATGGTTACAGATGTAGTTGCTTTTTTTTGATGAATGAAACTGTCAACATAAGGAAAAATACCTTTGATACATTACCTTTTAAGGAGTGAAAGGAATGAGTAATATGGAACACAAGGAAACTTTACTAATGTTGGAAAGAAGCGATTAGGATGGAAGAAAGCCACAAAGCAGGAGCCTCTAAATCTAAATTCCTAACTATTATAAAGCAATCGATGGCAGTGAATAAGAAGCCATTTCCCTGGCTAAAGGCATTTTGTGCAGGTATTGCTGCAGCACTCCCTGTTATTATTGGATTATTGTTTGGTAATTTAGAATATGGATTGTTAGCTGGGATGGGGGGCTTTACCTATCTTTATGTATTTAATATCCCCTATGCTCAGCGGGCAAAAAAGCTAGTTTTTGTCATTCTTGGCATGTGTTTGGTCTCAGTATTAGGGACACTATCTGCTCCATTTCCGCTTGCTATTGCCATTTTAATGGGGATCATTGGAGCAGCTGCTATTTTTATTTTTGGTGCATTACGAATAACGGGACCCTCTGCCATCTTTTTTGTGTTGGTTTTTTCGATGACTACTGGGATGCCAATCCAACCAGAGCTTGCCCTGTTACGCGCCGCTCTTGTCTTTCTTGGTGGAACCCTATCGTGGATGATTGCCATGTTTGGCTGGTTCTTCAATCCACATGGCCCAGAAACAGGGGTCGTCCAAAGAGTTTATTTGGAATTGGCTGCGTTTCTCGATTCCGTTGGTACAAATAAATTTTCTGTTTCGAGACACCGAGTTATGTCCGTTTTGAAAGAAGCTGATGAAACATTGGCAGCAGGGTATATCCCTTGGCGAGCAACGGATCTCTTTAATCGTTTATACGTATTAAACGATCATGCCAATCAAATATTTTTGTATGTCCTTGAAAATTTTTCAGATAGTCATTCCAACTTCCCACCAGAATTGGGTCAAACTATCCGGGAAATGGCTCATTCACTGGACCATAAGAAAAAGGGAGAAAGTTTTTCAAAAAAAATTCTTCAGCCTTCAGTGATGGATGAAAAGGTGGCTCAATTATTTACAATCGTTTATGATGCGGATGCCATTATGAATGAACCAACATCTAAAATAAATCAAACGATTCGAATTTCCAAACCTTCCTTTAAGACTATTTTTTTGGGTGCCTTTGATAAACACTCGATTGTTTTTATTACGGCGATACGATTCGGCGTTATTACGACCATTGCTGCGATTATTGCCTTTCAGTTTGCATTTGTACGGTCCTATTGGGTCCCTTTATCCTGTGTAGCTGTTTTGTCAGGCTCTACCATTGTTGCGACCTATCATCGTGCCATACAAAGAGGATTGGGTACCATCCTTGGTATTTTAATTGCTAGTTTCATTCTTGCTATGCACCCAGATGGTTACATTATTGCTTTTTTCGTTTTACTATTGACGTTTATTACGGAACTTTTTATTGTAAAGAATTATGGATTGGCCGCCCTATTTTTTACACCGAATGCATTATTAATGGCAGAAAGCACGAGCCAGGGAAGTTTTAGCTTTTCCTATTTTGCCTCGGCCAGATTAATTGATGTGTTGATCGGAATTAGTATTGGTCTCATCGGTGTATGGTTAGTAGGGAGATGGTCAGCCTCTAGTGGATTGCCACATTTAATTACAAAAACCATCCGAAGTCAGGCTCAATTTTTGATCATCCTCTTTTCAGATCAAGGAGAAGGTTTTATTGCTTCGGAGAGTAGAGAATTAAGAAAAATGCGTACGAATATTATTAATTTAATTACGCTATATACTACAGCTGCAGGCGAGATTCCGGTTAATCAAAAAGCAGTGGAATACTACTGGCCGGTAATCTTTTCGATCGAGCATTTAGGATATTTACTAGAAAATTGTTCAAAAACCGAAGAACGTCCAATTCTATCAGATGAAACACTTTCCCAATTGCTTTATATTTGTGAAACGATGGCCAATGCCACCGCTCGAAAACGTTCGCCTTCTTTAAAAACTGTACCTAACATCCAAACATTTCCTAGCATTCAAAGTGAAATTATCAGCCTGCAAAAGTCGCTTCAAATGGAAGGTTGAGTTTCTGTAAAAGTAAAAGTAAAAGAAGGGCCAAGAGCGATGTGTGCAATAAGTGACTATAACAAAAATTTATTTCATATTTCTGTGTATTTTTATATTTTAAAAAAGTGTTATGATATTCATGTAATGTAAAAATATTCATACGATCTGTCGACTGAATCGATACTAATTAAAGGTGGTGGAAAGATGAAGAATTTAAAAATTGCATCTATACCTGGGGATGGAATTGGAAATGAAGTTGTACCTGCGGCAATTAAAGTGTTGGATACATTAGCAAATATCCATGGAGGCATTAAGTTTGAATTCACCCATTTTCCGTACGGTTGTGAATATTATTTGAAAAATGGAGCAATGATGGCCGCGGATGGACTTGAAAGATTAAAAGAGTTTGATGCTATTTTACTTGGGGCCGTGGGTAACGCCAAACTCGTTCCAGATCATGTTTCACTTTGGGGACTTCTCATTAAAATAAGACGAGAATTCGAACAGGTTATTAATATTAGACCTGCGAAAGTACTTAAAGGTGTGAAATCGCCGTTGATTAACCCCAAGGACTTTGATTTAATAGTCGTCAGGGAAAATAGTGAAGGAGAATACAGTTCAGTTGGCGGAAGAATCTATCAAGGCGAAGATGAAATCACCATTCAAAATAGTATTTTTTCGAGAAAAGCAACGGAACGTGCGATGCGTTTTGCTTTTGAACTAGCATTAAAACGAAATAAGCATGTAACGAGCGCGACAAAGTCTAATGGAATTGTCTATTCGATGCCTTTCTGGGATGAAGTTTTTAAAGACGTATCAAAGGATTATCCAAATGTTGATACAGATTCGCAGCACATTGATGCCTTGGCTGCCTTTTTTGTTACCCATCCCGATAAATTCGATGTGATTGTGGCAAGTAATCTTTTTGGCGATATATTAACCGATTTAGGGGCGGCAATTATGGGAAGTATCGGGGTTGCGCCAGCCGCCAACATTAATGTAAATGGAAAATATCCTTCGATGTTTGAACCGGTTCATGGGTCTGCACCTGATATTATTGGGAAAGGCATCGCAAATCCGCTAGGTCAAATTTGGACGGCCAAAATGATGTTAGACCATTTTGGAGAAGAGGAACTTGGGATTTTATTACTAGATACTATTGAAAACGTCACCAATGAGGGCATCTTAACACCAGACCTTGGAGGAAGTCATTCAACAGAAGAAGTAACAGAAGAGATTATTAGGAAGTTAATAATAAACTAATATATTATCGTTTCAATTTCTAATTTTAATTACGCATCGGTTCCATCACCAATAAATATTAATATATTGTATGAAAAGAAATGCAAAAACCGAGGTGGAACCGATGTATTTGTTCAAATCAATTTCGGATGATATTCATTCAGCGCAATTAGTCTTCAAACAAAATTCTAAAACAAAACGCCTTGTACTAGCTGCACTATTTGCTAGCATTGCAGCTGTACTCCAGGCAGCAGGTGGTTCTTTACCTGTAATGGGCTTCTTTATCAGCCCTTTTGCGACCGCTCCCATTCTATTCTGTTCGATCCTCTCCCTTCCACTTGGCGCAATGTCCTATTTCCTTACCAATCTATTGCTTTTAATCCTTCAACCTAGTGAATTAATTATCTTCCCCTTTACCACTGGCTTGTTAGGGCTGGGGACAGGAATTGCTTTCTATTTTCTCAAGAAAAGAATAAGCATCATTGCTTTTGGGGCTACTTTTTTAACGATTGGAATAATCAACCTTTTATATGTTTTCAAATTCCCAGTCTTGGGTCCAACCGTTTCTGGTTCTTTTTCCATTCTAACAACAGGCAGTATTTTTTTGTTTTCTTGCTTTTATAACTGGATTTGGGTTGTTATTGGGTTAACATTTTTAAAAAGGTTTAAGAAGTTTATAAACTAGCAACCCTCCATATCACACCTGTGTTAGGAGCAGCCCCTATATTTGTTCCTGGTGGTTTAAAGATTCCAAAGTTGGTAATGTACATTTCATTCCTATCTACTTATTCAGATGGGAGTAGTCCATATTCCAGGTTCGGGGTCAATTTTGCATGGCAACTTCGATTACAACGATTTCCTCTAGGGGCTGCAGCTCCTCTTTGAGGATGTTTTCAAATTCACCGAGGGTGCTGGCTCTTATTCCTTTAATACCGAAGCTAGCAGCTAAATTAACAAAATCCGGGTTCTGGAAGGTGACTCCGTAGTTTTCTCCAAACATTTTGTTCATTTGCTGAACCTCAAGTTTTAACATTGAGTCATTTAAAACAATAATGAGGAATGAGAGTCCTAGACGTTTGGCCGTCTCTAATTCTGCAAAATTCATGAGCGCGCCTCCATCACCAGTAATACAAATAACGTCGTCATCTGGACAAGCCAGTTTTGCTCCGATGGCACCTGATATGGCAATTCCCATTGAAGCTAGACCGTTTGAGATGAGTAACTGGTTTGGCATTTTGGGCTGATAGGTACGGGCGATTGAAACCTTATGGGAACCGACATCAGAAATCACAATTGTGTTCTCTGAAGTAAGACTTTCAATACTATGGAGAACATTCTCAATTGTATAGGGCAGTGTGCTGGAGTCTGGCTGATCTTGGTCGATTTGATAAGCAGTCTTTATTTGTTCTTTAAGTTCCCCAGAAGGTACCCAGGATTTGGTTGGGAGCTCTGATTGATTAAGCATTTGGATTGTCATCTTAATGTTCCCGACCAACTCAACCCCAACAGGGTAATATTCATTTATTTCGGCAGGTAAAGTATCGATATGTAGAACCGGAAGTTTCTTTTGATTCCAGTCTTTCGGAAGTTTTTCAACAAAGTCGAAGCCTATAACAATCAGTAAATCTGCTTCCTCAATGCCTGGTAAAACTTCATCGTTTTCATTAAATCCAAACGTAAAGAAATTCAGCGGGTGTTCCTTCGGAAGCACACCTTTTGCCATAAAACTGTGGGTAGCAGGAGATTGAATGGTATTGATAAAGTTCACCAACTCAGGGTATGCCTCCTGCCTGATTACTCCGTTTCCAATGATAATAAAGGGTTTTAGGTGTTTTTTAATAAGCTGGGTTGCTGCTACAAGTGCCTCATTTACTGGGACACTTTCAGGCAAAGATGTTACTGGCAAAGGCTTTCCAGGAATCATTTGAGTGGAAAAGTTCTCCGGTATCGTAATAGCGACTGAACCCGGTTTCTCCATTTTTGCCACTCTGAATGCTTTTCGAATAATTGCGGGGACAGTCTGGGATTCCTTGATTTGGGTGCTCCACTTTGTTGTTGGCTCAAACAATTTAGCTATATCTATATATTGATGTGATTCATTATGGTGACGTTCCACACCAGCTTGTCCAATTAATGCCACCACGGGTGAATGATCGAGCTGAGCGCTGGCAATACCAGTCAATAAATTTGTTGCTCCTGGACCCAGCGTCGATAAACAAACGCCGACTTTTTTTGATAATCTACCATATACATCGGCCATAAAAGCAGCCCCTTGCTCGTGCCTGACATTTACGTATTGAATTTGTGTTGATTTTGATAATGAATCAGCAAGATCGAGTGTCTCTGTCCCGAAGATCCCAAACACATATTCCACACCTTCGTTTTCTAAACAATGGACGATTACATCTGTTACTTTCATCTGATCCTCCAAAAAACCTTGATTTTTATCCTATGTTTTCTATGGTTACCGCTGATAGGATTTTTTAACCTCCCGCTAAAAAAATTGCCTAAGGAAAGAAGCAGCAGACGTTAGGTTATGGTAGTGTTTCAATTAGAAGAAAATATTGGATGTAAATAGGTGATAAATAATGAATGAAAAACAACAATATGTCTGGTATGCAAGTTATGGCTCTAATATTAATGTCGACCGATTCTTATGTTATATTAAAGGCGGTCAGCCTGAGGGATCAGCCCAAATTGAGATAGGATGTAAAGATCCTTCCCTACCAGTAGACGAGTCAACCTTCACCATAGACCTGCCCCTTTACTTCGCCAAAGAAGCGGCTAGATGGGAATCTCAAGGAGTAGCTTTTATCGGATTGAACCAAGACAAAGGAAACCAAACCTATAGTAAGAAATATCTAATTACGGGCGAACAGTTTCTAGATGTCGTCAAACAAGAAAATAATGGACTAAATTTTGAGATTGATTTACATGAGGTTAAACAGAAGGGCTCAAAAGTATTCCACCGCGATTCCTGGTATGGAAATATACTGTATTTGGGAGATGAAAATGGTTTTCCCATTTACACCTTTACAGCCCCATGGGATATTAATGAAGTCGAGTGGAAGATCCCTTCCACTGCCTATTTAAAAACTATTATTAAGGGATTATCAAAAAATTATTCAAATAAAGATATCTTCGCTTATTTTCAAAGCAAACCAGGCATTAAAGATCAATTCACTGATCATGAATTGACTCTTCTGTTAAACGGCCGTGAAAGGTGATTTTTTCTTACCTTTCACGACTTATTTTTATCAAGTAAGGAATAATAAGAACATTCATTTTAAATGTCGAACGATTATGAGAGGAAAATTTATCCTTGGTAAATTGTGAATTCATTTACAATTCACAATTTAGACCTTAATTATTCTATTTTTAGTGTTATGATAATGGTAATGGTACTATCGAGTTGAAACCTCGAATTACTTGGAAGCTGTTTATGAAAATCTGTCGAAAAAAGGAAGTTTTCCTATGAACATAAAACCTAAAAAACATAATATCTTTCAACGAATTGGACGAGCTTTTAAGTTGAATTTTATCAAACTGTTACGTTCTCCCGGTGGAGCGAAAAAAGTTTCCTTGGGATTTGCGATTGGCTTTGGTTTAGAAATGGTCGTTCTATCGTCTGCATCCCTTATTTATATTGTGTTTTTACCGATGGTCCGGATAGCTAAAGGTTCATTGCCTGCAGCAATCATCGGAAATGTCATTGGAAAACTATCCTTTCTTCCTGTTCTTCTTTTCCCTTTTGCCAAGAAAATTGGTCAACTCATCTATCCATTTAACGGGCAAATCGGTCATAAGACACCATTTTCGTTTGAACAATTATTGCAAGGGGATTTCCGAGGCGTTGTCAGTCTTCTTTATGGCGGAGTCCATGTGTTAATTGGAATGACTATTTTTGGAATCGTCCTTGGTGTCATCTCGTACTTCCTTGTTCATTATTTTTACGAAAAAGAAAAAACGAAAAGACTTACGAGAATTCGTGATAAACAAGCATCTCGAAAAAATCCTCTTATTATCATCGATGCTGCTAATAATTAAGGTTTTAGTTTCTTTAAGATGATTGATTCTAAAAGCTTCCACGGCAAGAAATTTTTAATGGTAAGCATATTCTTTACACCAGCCCCGATTGGATACCGGAGGTCAGGTGATTTCGGCTGCGAGGCAATTTGTGCAGCCAGTTTGGCTACCTCGATTGGATTGCCATGGCCAGCTTTTCCACCTTCAATTTCATATAACAGGCTCTCCTTATAGGATGCGTACGGGGACTCGGCATTGACCTCCATCCCATCCACGCTTGCCCAAATATTGGTTTGAAAGGATCCAGGCTCAATTAAGGATACATCAATCCCAAATGGTTTAAGTTCCAGTCGTAAGCTTTCGCTGTAACCCTCAAGTGCGTGCTTGGATGCGACATATGCAGATAATCCTGGGAAACCGAATCTCCCGCTGATACTGCTCATGTTAATAATCCTGCCTTGTTTCTTTGCCCGCATTAATGGAAGGACTGACTGTGTTACGGCGATCAATCCGAAAAAGTTGGTTTCAAATTGAAGCCGATAATCCTCGATTGAGAGCTCTTCACTAAAACCTCCAAGTGCAAATCCCGCATTGTTGACTAACACATCTATAGGGGGATATTTCTCCAATTTGCCTTGAAAAAGATGAATGGATTCCGTGGAGGTAACATCAAGCGGGAGGACATGAATGAAATTTTCTACCTGGTTTTCTTTTGCAAGTTCTAGTAGGGGCTGTGCTTTGTTTACATCTCTCATCGTTGCAATCACTGTAAATCCTTTTAATGCCAGTTCAATCACAGTTAACAAACCGAAGCCGCTTGAAGATCCTGTAACGATGGCTGTTTTTTGTGTCATGATGGTCTCCTTTTCTTCCTTTTCTTCTATTTAAACTTAAAATAGAGAAGTTTGTATAGCAAAATGGAAAAAGGCTGCCCCAAAATACTTGGGACAGCCTTTTTTTGCAATCACCTGTTATTGATTTTGATGATTTTGAAGGGTTTGTTCAGCATAAGCGACAAGACGTTTCGTCATTTCGCCTCCGACTGAACCATTTGCTCTTGCGGTCGTATCAGCACCAAGTTGAACTCCAAACTCGTTGGCAATTTCTTCTTTCATTTGATCTAAAGCATTGTCTGCTCCAGGAACCAATAGTTTGTTTCTAGCCATGATACATCACTCCCGACGAAGTTTTTTTGAGCAATGAAAAATTGCTCGTATATAATTTAACCGATTTTGTTCCATTTAATTATAAGTTGGTCCTTTTGAATAATGAAAGCTAAAATTATTAATGCCATCAGTAGTAAATTCTTCCGCCTTTTGCTAAAATACGCTATCATGGGGAACATTACACTTATGGTTTAAACATTATTTAATAAAGCGAGTGATGTAATTATGATAGAATTCCCCAAAAATCTTTATTGTGAAAAGTGCGGTAAAGAAACAGAGCACATGATACGCGAAGATGCTTTAGAAATAGAATACATTTGTACAGAATGTAACAATGAACAAGAAATCATTAAGTCCTTTTTTTAAAAAGTGCGGAAAAGGTGTATTATGCAGAAAATCGTGGTGATTGGAGCAGGAATTCTCGGGGCGTCAACTGCGTATCACCTTGCCCAATTAGGGGCAGAGGTGACTTTAGTGGATCGTATGGATCCCGGGCAGGCCACTGATGCCGCAGCGGGGATTGTTTGTCCTTGGCTTTCACAGCGGCGAAACAAAGCATGGTATCAGTTAGCAAAGGGAGGAGCTCGTTACTATCCAGAATTAATTGCTCAATTGGAAGCAGATGGCGAGAAAGAAACTGGCTATCAACGGGTAGGGGCAATTAGTCTTCATAAAGAAATGAGTAAACTCGAACAAATGGCTGAACGAGCACTGAAACGAAGGGACGATGCACCCGAAATTGGGGAGATAACCATTCTTTCACCTGCTGAAACAAAGCGGCTTTTCCCGCCGTTATCTGAGGAGTATGGGTCTGTTCATGTTAGTGGGGGAGCACGGGTAAATGGAAGAGCATTACGTGAGTCATTAATCCGCGCCTCAATCAAGCATGGAGTTACTTTCATTTACGGGAATGCCTCCCTAGCAATGCAGGGAAACAAAGTGGTTGGCATTATACTTGATGATTCAACATTTTTAGCGGATCAGGTCATTGTTACGGCAGGTGCATGGTCTAAGGAGCTTTTACAGCCATTAGGAGTTCATTTTTTAGTCAAACCACAAAAGGCACAAATCATCCACCTTGAGTTGCCTGAAACAGATACGAGCCAATGGCCGGTTGTTATTCCACCCCAAAACCATTACATTCTTACCTTTGATAATGGCCGGGTCGTCATCGGCTCGACTCATGAAAATGAGGCTGGATTTGACAATCGTGTAACGGCAGGAGGAATCCATGAAATATTAGGCAAAGCCCTAGAAGTAGCACCTGGATTAGCTGCGGGTACGTATCTTGAAACGAGAGTCGGTTTTCGACCGTTCACCCCTGGCTTTTTGCCTGTGATTGGGGCTTTACCTGATTATGAAGGAATCTATTTAGCTAATGGATTAGGGGCTTCAGGATTAACGAGTGGACCGTATCTCGGCGTGGAACTAGCAAAGTTTGTTTTAGGAAAACAAACAGAGATTGACCTGAGTTGCTATAAAGTAGCCCTGGCACTTGATGAGTAATAAAAAGAGCACCCACTTGGGTGCTGATACTCCAGTTTATCTAATCTAATCTAAGGTAAGTTACTTCGAGAAATAAAGCGCTCTCAAAAAACTACGAAAGTATTCCTCTCCGGAAAAGCTCTCCAATTGCATGGGAACGGTTTTGAACGCCAAGCTTTTTAATTGCCGTTTTCACATATTGTTTTACCGTTAATTCGCTGATTTCCATCGAATCGGCCATTTCCTTTGTGCTTTCTCCCCAGCCAATTCTCCTCATAACTTCTAGTTCCCGCTTACTTAATACTTGCGGGTCTTCCACACTATCGAATTTTTCGAGAAACTTTCCGACTTCTTTGCCATAAAGGGTTAATGAGACAAGATGTTTATCATCAATTGAAGATTCTTTCACGAACTCATTTGAGCAAATATATCCAATAATAACCGATCGGTAACAAATAGGTACAACTACAATCGAACTTACACTTGAAGAAGTTATGTATTTACTACTTGTTTGCTTTAGATACTCAATACCAGAACAATACTTTGCTTTCTTCTCATTAATGGCTGAGTAAATGATCGGCAGGGAACGGATATCATCCCGAATATCCCCAATATGGACCATACCAGCAGATGACAATGAGATGATTCCTTCACCAAGAAACCCTAACGGAGAAAATCTAAATAAATAGGCATTCATGACAGGATAAAGGTCCATGTATACTTCGAGAATTTTATATAATCTTTCTTCGTGGCATGTGGCTTCCTCTAAATCGTGAATTCGATGCTGTAAGGTATACTGAGATGTCATATTATCATCTCCTTTATAGGGATATAGCACATCTAAAATTGGGAATATTCAAATTATACAAAAAATTATATCCTTAAGATACACTTTTAGGAAAATCTTTTCTTTAAAAGTTGAAAAATTCCCAATTAGGAAAGGAAGATGTTTTTTGGCCAATTTAGACCCGCAAGCAAAAGCTTATTTAGAAATGTTCAGCCAGATGCCATTAATCCAGTCATTAGATGCACAGACAGTAAGAGAAATGTTTGCATTAGCCCCTCCCGTAGAGGTAGAGCTGGCCCCGCTTGCGAAGATAGAGGACAGAATGATTCCTGTCTCCGATGACGCTGAGATTAAGGTGAGAATTTATACACCGGAAGGTCAAGGACCATTTCCTCTATTTGTCTATTACCATGGCGGTGGATGGGTAATTGGGGATCTTGAGACAGCAGACCCAAGTTGCCGAATGATTGCTAATCGAACTGGCAGAGTAGTAGTTTCTGTCGATTATAGGCTTGCACCTGAATATAAATTTCCAATCCCTGTAGAGGATTCCTATGCGGCATTAAAATGGGTTAGTGAACATGCTGTGGCAATAAATGGAAACGATTCCAATTTAGTTGTTGGCGGTGACAGTGCAGGTGGAAATCTTTCAGCCGTCGTATCGTTAATCGCCAAAGAACAAAATGGTCCAGACATCTCTGCCCAGGTTCTTATTTATCCTGTAACTGCCCTCGGGTACGACACCAAGTCATATCAAGAGTTCCAAACTGGATTTGGTCTTGATAGAGACTTAATGATTTGGTTTGGGAATTATTATATTAACTATGATGAGGATACAAAAAATAAATATATTGCTCCATTATTGGCAGAGGATTTAAGTAATCTCCCGCCAGCCTACGTTATTACCGCAGAAAATGATGTCCTAAGGGATGAAGGTTTAGCATATGCTGAGCGTCTTAAAGAAGCAGGGGTCAAGGTTGAAACGATTATCGAATCAGGTTTAGTACACGGTTATTTTACGAATATGGCGGTGTTTCCAGAGCGAATTAAAGAATCGATTTCTAGATTTGCCAAGTTTTTAAGTGAAATTGACCAAAAAGTCGGCAGGGTTTAACGATAATATTAGATGCGGGAGGTAGGAATATTGAAATCTACTAAACAGTCAAATCAAGTTGCCAACTACGACGCTGTTGTTATTGGGGCAGGGTTTTCGGGATTGTATACGCTTCATCGCTTACGTGAGGCTGGTTTCTCTACCCGTGTTTTCGAGGCGGGTGATGGTGTTGGCGGTACATGGTATTGGAACCGGTATCCCGGAGCACGCTGTGACTCGGAAAGCATCTATTATAACTACACTTTTTCAGAAGAACTCTATAAGGAATGGACCTGGACTTCCCGATATCCTGAGCAGCCGGAAATACTAAGTTACCTAAATTTTGTAGCAACCAAGTTTGATCTCCGTCGTGATATCCAGTTTCAGACTCGTATTTTGGCTGCCCATTATAACGAAGAGAGTAATAGATGGATGATCCATTTAAACGATGGAAGTAGTGTTTCAGCGAAATACTTCATCACAGGAGTGGGCTGCCTTTCTGCTGCCAATGTACCAAACTTTAACGGGATCGATAATTTCAAGGGCAAGTGGTATCATACTGGACATTGGCCGCACGAAAAGGTAGATTTCAAGGGTAAGCGAGTCGGAATTATTGGAACTGGTTCAACTGGCGTCCAAGCCATCCCAGTCATCGCTCAAGAGGCCGAACACCTTACCGTTTTCCAACGAACTCCACAGTATTGTGCCCCAGCGAGAAATCATGCGTACGACCCGGAGTATATCCGGCAGGCTAAAGAAAATTTCAGCGAGATAAAACGACAAATGCGTGAATCCCAGGGGGGCCAGCCAATGGTACCACCTACTAAGTCAGCGCTGGAGGTTACACCTGATGAGCGAGAGCGTGTATACGAGGAGGCATGGGAGAAGGGTGGATTAGGCATTTTTACTGCCTATTATGACCTGCTTATTAATGATGCAGCCAACGAAACGGCTGCCGAATTTATCCGCTCCAAGATCCGTAAGATTGTCGATGACCCTGAGGTGGCCGAAAAGCTTTTACCAAGTTATTTTTATGGTACCAAACGGCCAATCATTGACACGAATTATTACGAAACGTATAACCGTGAAAACGTCACCTTGGTAGACGTGAAGAAAGCACCGATTGAGGAGATTACTCTAAAAGGGATCCGGACCACGGAAGCGGAATATGAACTGGACGCGATTATTTTTGCCACAGGATACGACGGAATGACTGGGCCTTTATTGAAGATTGATATTCGGGGTAAAAACGGGGTGTCACTGAAAGAGAAATGGGCTGGGGGAGCACAGACGAGGACCTATCTAGGGATTACAAACGTTGGTTTTCCGAACATGTTTATGATTACTGGTCCTGAAAGTCCTTCGGTGCTGAGTAATATGCCTGTCTCCATTGAACAGCATGTGGAATGGATTGCGGATTGTATTGAGTATATGAATAAGAATGGTGTGGAAACAATTGAGGCGACTATTGAGGCGGAAGAAGCTTGGAGTACCCATTGCAGAGAAGTAGCCGAATCCACGCTTTATACTAAAACTGACTCATGGTACACAGGGGCGAATATCCCAGGCAAGCCGCGTGGTTTCCTGATTTATGTAGGCGGAGTCGGCGCCTATCGCCAAAAGTGTACCGAAATCGCTGCTAAAGGGTACGAGGGATTTTCATTAAAGAGTTCAACTAAGACAGCATCACATTAGTGGATGTATGAATCTAAATTACTACAAAAAAAAGAGTCTTCGGACTCTTTTTTTAATTTTCAAAAAATGAGTTTTAAAAATAGTAAAAAGTTATTTTTTGAAAATTTGAAGACATCTGAAATTATTGATTGATTAATGTGGTTTGAAAATGTATAATAAACAAAATACTAAATTATTCCTACCTGAATAGTATGAATTGAAAGTTTTAAAATTGGTTGCGTGTCTACCAGTTTAATAGATAGGGTACATAAGGAGAGATTATACATGGTTTGGACGTCTATTGCTTTTATTATTGCCTTTTTCTTTGCGATGAATATTGGAGCAAGTGGGACGGCAGCATCAATGGGATCGGCCTATGGTGCAGATGCCATTAAGAGTAAGCGCTTGGCCATGATTTTGGTTGGGTTAGCAGCTTTTCTAGGTGCTGTACTTGGTGGTGGGGAGGTTGTGAAAACCATTGGCGAGGGAATTATTCCTTCCAATCTCCTAACGATTAAATTAGTCGTCCTTATCCTTGCAGGAGCTACGTTGACATTGTTTATTGCAAATCTGTTAGGGATCCCTTTATCGACAAGTGAGGTTACCGTTGGATCGATTGTAGGTGCTGGGATCGCTTTTAAAAGTTTATATATAAATAATCTTTTGGTGATTGTTTTCTTCTGGGTGTTAGTTCCAATCGTTTCATTTCTGATTACCTTTGGACTTGGAAAGTTGATATCCGCTGCTGAAAAGCGTTGGGTCGGTTTAACTAAGAATGGAAAATGGAAAAAATGGCTGGCGATATTTTTAGTCATAGGGGGCTGTTTAGAGGCCTTTTCAGCTGGGATGAATAATGTAGCAAATGCCGTTGGCCCGCTAGTAGGGGCTGGGATGATTTCAACGAGTAAAGGAATCTGGATCGGCGGTTTATTCGTTTCAATCGGAGCTATTTTACTAGGGAGCAAGGTACTTGAAACGAATGGGAAGAAAATCACCAGACTTTCCTTGCTAGAAGGGAGTGCGGTTTCCTTTACAGGAGGAACCCTCGTTATTGTCGCATCACTGTTTGGGTTGCCAATTCCTCTCACCCAAGTAACGACTTGTGGAATATTAGGTGTGGGTGCCTCACAAAAGGGGTTTGGTATTTGGCAAAAATCAGTCATTCAAAGGATTCTAAAAGTCTGGCTAATCTCACCTTTAGCTTCGCTTGTTATTTCTTATATCCTGATTAATCTCTTAGTTAAGATTAATATTTATAATATTATTATCATTGTAAGTACATTGATCGCAACCGTGGGTGTGATCAGCCTTTCAGCGACCATTCGCAAGGAAAACAGTACCATCCATGATGATGGGGGCGGAATATAAGTAATAGATTTTGCTGGTTAAAAACTCTGTTGGGAATCTATTTCAACAGAGTTTTTTAATTTCATTAATAAAATACAAGTAGTAAAATAGATTTGTGAAAGCCTGTTTACATACTATTTAGTTGCAAAATCAAAATACAAAATTCGCAAAAAGCACTTTTTCAATATGGAAGGAATGAAATGCGTGATGGAGATAAAAAAGGTATCGATCATTGGTTTAGGTGCATTAGGAATACTTTTTGGACATCATTTATCAAGGAAAATGCCAAAAGCAGATTTACGAATTATTGCTGACCGGGACCGAATAACCAAATATAAAAATGAACACGTCTATTGTAACGGAGAACGCTGTGATTTCACTTATCTGACACCTGATGAAAGATGCGAGCCAGCTGATTTGCTCATTTTCACGGTGAAATATAATGGTTTAAAGGATGCGATTCAAGCAGTAAAGAATCACATTGGTGACCAGACGATCATTTTATCGGCTTTAAATGGGATTTCCAGTGAGGCTGTAATAGGTCAGGCATATGGGCATGAGAAAATTTTATATTGTGTTGCCCAAGGAATGGATGCAGTTAAAGTGGGGAATCAACTCACATACGACCATATGGGAATGCTTTGCTTTGGTGAACAAGAACCAGGGTTCATTTCCGAAAATGTTAACAGTGTCGCGGCTTTTTTTGAAAAAATGGCAGTTCCCTATGAGGTCGATACCAATATGGTTAAGAGACAATGGGGGAAGTTTATGTTAAATGTGGGAGTCAATCAAACCGTAGCTGTCTTTCAGAGCAACTATGGTGAGATTCAACGAGAAGGAGAAGCAAGAGAGATGATGATTGCGGCGATGAGAGAGGTAATCACGTTATCTGAAAGAGCAGGCATCCACTTAACCGAAGCAGATTTAGCCTATTGGTTACGTGTATTAGCAACCTTAAGTCCAGATGGTAAACCATCCATGGCTCAAGATGTCGAAGCCAGACGTCCAAGTGAGGTGGAGCTGTTCTCCGGAACTGTCCTAAAAATGGCAGATAAATATGGGATCTCAACTCCAATAAATAAAGAACTTTATAATCGAATTAACTTAATTGAAAGTATATAAAGTGCCTGACTCCCACTGCAATAAAGTTGTACAATAGTGGGGGTCAGGCACTGTTTTGTTACAAAATGGTGAACTCTAGAGTTCTTTTATGTGATTTTTATTTGCAGGATTATGGCAGGTTTTACACTAGGTATCATAAAATAAAAGAAAACGTGTATAAACTACAACTTGAGAAGAGGGTTGATGTTTATGTGGCCTTTTGACGGCAAGAAAAAGACGACTGAGAAGGCAGAAAGGTCATGCTATGTTTCCGTTAAAGAGACTACAGAGGGAAACGAGCTAATTGATATTGTCACTAAACTCAAAGAAGTCCTTAGTAGCACCTCGAGGGAAGTCATAATTTTGTGTGTGGGTTCAGACCGTTCCACAGGAGACTCACTAGGCCCGATTGTCGGGACGATGTTAACAGAAGCAGACATTCCTTTTCCGGTTTATGGAACCTTAGAAAAACCAGTTCATGCCTTAAATATAAAGAAAATTCTGAAGGACATTTATCAAAAATATAATCAACCATTTATCTTGGGTATTGATGCTTGTTTGGGGGATGAACGACAAATTGGGTTTATTTTTTTAAAAGAAGGTTCTTTAGTACCAGGCATGGCGGTTAATAAATCTTTACCTAGTGTAGGTGAATACCATATGAAAGCTGTGGTTAATTATCTAGATTCATTAGCACCTGCGCAATCCTTAAATAATACGAGATTATTCACTGTCGTGAAGCTGGCCGAAGTTATGGCAAAGATTATTACGCAAGCAGTCTTAGGGGAACCCTCAACTTGCAAAAGACCTATTGAAACTATCCAAAGATGAAAAATTTAAAATTATTTCCCACTCCCTTGGTAAATTCAACCATAGTATTTGATGTTTACAATTAGAGTAAGTTATAATTGGTACAATGTATACCTAGAAAGAAGGAGAAACCGTGGGGAATAATTGGGCAGAGGAAGATCTATTGTCTTTACGCGAAAGGGTCTTTATTCACATTAAAGATCTCATTTTAGAAGGTGAATTTAAAACGGGTGATCGTTTGGTGGAACGGGAACTGGCAGAGCGATTGAATATCAGCCGAACACCCATCCGTGAAGCGTTGTTTAGATTAGAATCGCAGGGGTTTGTAAAAACCGTTCCAAGAAAAGGTGTTATAGTTGCAGATATTTCAGATAAGGAAATTATTGAAGTATTTACGATTCTTTCCTCACTTGAGGTTTTGGCAGCAAAATTAGCTGCTCAAAAATTAGACGATGAAACCAAAAGTAAGTTTGTCGAGTACTGTAAAAAAGTAGAAGTCTGCTTAAAGGATAAGAATGATAATGATTTCTCTAATTTACATGGTGAATTGAATCATCTATTATACAGTTCAGCAAAAAATTCGAAACTATATGAAATACTAAGTGGGTTGTCAGATTATATTCGGGCATTTGCCAAGACAGGTTATAAAAATCCAGGCCGACCGGTGCAGTCGATGGAAGAACATTTACGAATTATGGAAGCCATTATCAATCAAGAAATAGAAATGGCTGAGTATTTGACGAAGATTCATATTGAAAATTCTCGAAAAGCATATATTGAGGCTGTTAATCAAGGGAAAAAGAATAAATAAATAAATAAATAGAAAAACTCCATCCGCTGGTGGAGTTTTTCTATTTCTATCTGGATGTTATTAAAGTCCGATGACGATTGAGGTGGTTAGATTTTGTAATACCTTTGCGACACTCATTGCCACAATAGGACTAGATTTAGGATTTTCCTTAAAAGGCTTGTTTTGAATCGTTATTTCCATTTGACCAAAAAAGCCTTTCGCAACAATTGTGTGTGTATTCATTTGAATCGTCGGGTCCACAAAAACTTGGACCTTCGTTTCTTCGAATCCAATACCAGCAAGACTTAGTGCCGCGGAAACATTTACGTTTTCAGGGAATAATTTTGCAGCGTTTCTGGCATTACCATCAAAAACACATAAAGGTTCAGTAATTGTTTCTAAATCTACTTTCTCCTCCGCAATCGTCCCATACCAACTTTTTGTTGGCTTCCTTGTAATTAAGGTTATTTCATCGATTTCACCCAATACCCCAGCAGCGATCCGATCCAAACCTGCGATGGCAGCAGATGGAATAATTATTTGTTGATTGTATTTAGTTGCGGCCGCCTGTAATGACTCATAAAAGTCTATGTTAGCTAAAGCACCGACAGAAAGGATGACTAAATTACTTCCTGAGGAAAGGGCTTTTTCACCGTATAGTTGGAGGGCATGATGACCGGCTGCTTCAATAATGATATCTAAATCTTGGTTAAAAAAAACATCTTCATTAGTAGTTACTGTACATTGACTAGGTGGATTGCCTAAAGGACCTAGTGGGGTTCTAACCAAAAGGGCTTGAAGGGCAACATCGCCCGCATGTCCTGACTCAATTAACTCGCTAATACTCTTTCCAAGCGTTCCATATCCAATGATACCTGCTCTAAGCATATTCATTCTCCTCGGATTAAAATTTTTATACTAATGAACTATAAAGTTACCAATCTATGTATTAAAAGTTCTTTGTATACCATATGCCATCAATTTTCTACATTTTAGCCGATTCGAATCACAAAAGCAATAATAATATTATAAATTTATATAAACTTCTAAATTTTCAAAATTGTTTGCAAAGATAAGAGAATAATGGTATATTATTTTCAACCTTATAGTAAACAAGGTGTACATAGTGAAAAGAAAGGGGTTGATCATAATCATTCCTAAAGAATCAAACTACATAAAACGCAACTTAGAGTGTTTGCACTAGTTTTTCTTTGTTTGTAGATTGAATGATTTAGGAACTAGAAAATGTTCTGATGTAAAAGAACTTTCAACTTAGTGTTTTGGTTGTCATGTAATTCCGTAAAAAATTTATAAATATTTGGTATACAATCTACAATATTCAAAATATTATCTCTTCGATTTATTCTTTTAATGGAATAGCAATTGTTTATCTTTATAGGAATAAGAAAAGCAAATCAGAAGTAGAGGATATACACCATGATAACCATCCATTTATAACTAATATTCCTCTCCTAAGGTCCTTTTCCAATAATTAAGGAAATCTTTCGCTACAATCGTTTTAAAAATTTTTTAAAACAACGGAGGGGAAATATGGAATTAACAGCAGCTCATTGGGTTTATCTAGTTGTCACTGTAGCCGTAATTATTATCATGCTTTTTAGAAAAGGTGTTGTTTTACCTCTTATTGTTGGTACCTTTATAGTAGCAGCCGTGTATAAAGGTAGTGTTATCTCAGGGTTTCAAGCCGTCTTTAATGCTAACCTTGTTGCCGCTAAGGAATTATTTAGTATTTTCCTAATCATTTCCATTATGATTGGTCTCCTTAATTCCTTGAAGGATCTAGGTGCAGATAAGAGGATGGTTGTACCGATAAAAAGAATAATGGTAAACGGTCACGTTTCTTATCTAGTATTAATGGTTACAACCTATGTGATTTCACTCTTTTTCTGGCCAACCCCAGCTGTTCCATTAATTTGTGCTTTGTTAGTGCCTGCTGCAGTAAGTGCAGGATTGCCAGTCATGACATCAGCAATGGTTATTGTTATTGCAGGACAGGGTATGGCACTTTCATCAGACTATATTATGCAAGTAGCCCCAATGCTTAGTGCGAAAGCCGCAGGAATTGATAAAACCTTAGTATCTGATAAGGCCTTCATTCTTTCTCTCATTACTGGAATAAGTTCTCTTGCGATTGTGTATGTGACACATCGAAAATCCATTACAAAAAGATCTGTTAATGAGATCAATAAAGCAGAAAATGCATTCTTTCAAGTTTCAGAGGAACTTGCTGCCACGGTAGAAGAGACTGCCGAAGTTATCAAGGTAAAGGAAAAGTGGGGAAAAATATTTGCGATTATTGTGCCTTTAGCGATGCTTGCTGTTATGATTTTTATGTTCCAAACCAAAATTGGCGGAGGAGCTGGGTTTGAGGGAGGCGATGGCGCTGCCTTTATTGGAGGTGTTGCAACGATTCTCTTAGTTTTGGCGACGATTGCTTTTAACCGAATTCATGCACTCGATAAAATCAGCGAACATATTACCGAAGGTTTTGTATTCGCCTTTAGAGCGATGGCACCCGTCATTCCGATTGCTGGCTACTTCTTTATGGGAAGTGGAGACTTTTCAGGGGCTATCCTATCTTTAGGTGAAGATGCAGCAAAGCCAGGCTTTCTATTTGATTTGATCCAAGCAGGTCAAAATTATATTCCACATAGCCCATTTATAGCAGCATTTAGTATCTTAATCGTTGGAATCATTACAGGGTTAGATGGTTCTGGGTTTGCAGGGCTACCGTTAACAGGTGCTTTGTCTGGAGCGATTGGACCTGGAAGTAATATCGATCCTTCCGTTCTGGCAGCTCTTGGGCAGATGGGTGCAGTTTGGAGCGGCGGAGGTACGCTGATTGCATGGTCATCTCTTGTTGCAGTTGCCGGGTTCCTACAAATATCACCGTTAGAACTGGCCAGAAAGAACTTCTTCCCAGTTATAACCGGACTTACCATTGCTACAATACTGGCCGTTATCATTTGGTAAATTAACAGTTTTAATGTATTTAAGTATGCTAGATACAGAAATTAGGGGTCGCTAATAAATAAAGAAGCTATTCCAAAAGTCAGCACAAAACTGATTTTTGGGATAGCTTTATTATTTTAATTTGAATGATGACAATTTGTTATCTTGTGAAGACAAAATACATAGGATGAAAAGATGAGAGGGGATAAAGGATGAAACAACAAAGGATTGGTTTAGTAGGGATAGGAAAATTAGGAACAGCATTGATGACTCAATGGGATAAAAAATCAATCCCAATAGGTGTTTACCACCCAGTTGAAACAAAAGCCAGAAATTATCTCCACTTATTTCAAAATGGCTATCACTTAACAGAAAGTGAAATAGGTAATGTAGATATCTTAGTTCTCGCACTTCCTGCTACGGAGATTATTCCGTTTATCTCAAGCTTAAAGCTTCAGAGCAATGCTCAGCATACACCATCTTTCATTAATATGGCCACGAACCTTGCTACCAATGAGCTAACGACCAAGTTTCCAAGCTTAGAGGTCCATGGTATAAAGTATATGGGGCATTCGAGAGATTTATTGGAACACGCAAATGGTTTATTTATTACTGAATCGGTATTAACCCCAAAGATTAAAGAGCTTTTTGAGGAGATTGGAAGGGTAAAGATTGATCGTGAAAGTTGTTTAACAGAGGTAAATAAATTATCCACGTATTTTGCCTTAAAAATGGCCATCAATATCGAGACTGAGTTTGAGGATAGAGGATTATCCCCAGAATATCTTAAAAGAGCGCTAACATCGCTAGCACCCGAAGTGATACGTTCCTATAGTGAGGGGAGTCTTGGTCACTTTGCTAAGGAAATAGTCAAAGAAATTAAAGCAGAGAAATCTAGTGATGGTCCTACAAGCCATTAAATTGCTAAAGGTGTCAATCAAATGATTGACACCTTTAGTTATGAGCGGCTGCGTTAGGCAAAAAACACTTGTAAAATAAATAGATACAACATGACACAGCCAATATAAATGCTTGCGAATGGCAGGTTCCAGTTAGACACTTTATAGGAGCTTTCCTTAACGATGTTTGACATAAGACCTAATGTCGCATTATAAGGGCCCACTAGAAAAGCAGAAACAGCTCCTGCTAACATCGCCACAGTCAAGATATGCGGTGATATCCCAATCACCTCTGGGTTCAAACCCTCTGTCATTAGAGCTAATGAAACTGCGGGATGCAGCCCTAGAAAAGCAAAAGCTAGCGGTATTAAAGGCAGTAATATCAAAAAGATATCCACACCTGAAAAATTAATAAATTTATTTACCCATGCATCCAGCCATACATTAGTATGGGAAACATTAATGGTTGAGATAAAAAAACCTGCTGATAAATAAATGAAGAATTGATCCTTCATACTTACAGAGAAGGTTTGAAAATGCTGGACCAACTGGGCTCCGAACTCTTTCCCCTGTTTTAAGAATAGAGACCAAGAAAAGGAAAATGGAATGACAAGTAGGGATACTAAAATTAAAAACGGATAAGGAAACTTTGTTTCTACTAAAGAAATGACCACGTTAAAAATGATGATTGCCAGGAGAATTTGAAAGACTCTACCCGAACGATTCATCTGACCCGATGATTCTATCGTAGCAGCGGTTTCGTGGACGGATAGGTCCTTTTTGTTTTGGATCATGAAATTTGCCTTACGTGAGCCGATATACCAATCCACCCCCATACCAACGATGCTTAAGGGAATGACATACGGGAGTATCGAGACCCAGCTAACTCCTGTCATTGTGATAACTATCCCGACAATTGGTGTAACAGGTGCCCAAAGTAAAGGCATGGCAAACCCGCGCGTAATCGCTCGGCTCATGAACCGTTCCTTATTCTCTACGGGAATGACATCTAATGCAGGCCTAATCGAGTAGTATGTCATTGGTAATGTGGCCAGATTCATAAAAATACTAAAAAAATAAGATATGCCAGACGTAATCATGTACAGTTGACCTGAGGTTTTTACTCTTTTTTGAATAATATTTTGTATGCCCCCGCTATAACCGCCTAGTTTTATCGGTATCCCTAAAACCGGAATCAGTGTAAACATGGTTAGCAAGTCCAGCATAGGGCCAAAAGAAAGAATATATTGATGCCAGGAAGCCCCGCTTGTCCATAATAAGACCACTCCAAGCAGCAAAAATGTACCTCCTAAAACTTGAACAAATCGCTTGGCTTGAAATAAGGTAATAATCACAATCGCAAGACATAGACAGGAGATTAGTACACCAAGATTTAGCACAGGCACCAGCACAGAGAATAGATACAATAAAATTACGATAAAAAACATATACCTCAGCATATCAACCACCCTATCTTTTATAGATTGTATACCAAATCTTATTATTTAGGCTAAATTTGTCACGTATTTGCCATTAATTATGAATAAACATGGTATTTGGTATACAAAAATCTTGTTTTATTGTTAATTCCATTATACAATTACATTATCAAATAACTCAATTAATAGGGGGATTTTAAATGTTCAACTTTCTATTTGGATCCAAAAGGGCTGCAGAAAAAGCTGAGAAAAAACTAGCTTCACTAAGAAAAACTCTTAAGTTCTAACGTTACTATTCCACCGCCGCTTAAAAGCCGGCGGTTTTTGTTCTTTAAAAACAATATCAAGACAAAAAAACGGAGAGCCAAGCTACCTCTCCGGATTTTATATATAGAAAAGCTATTTTTTTTTGCACAATATATATTCTAAACGGCTACCTCAGCAGATTTTACCAGTTTGGAGTTGACAGAATCCTCGCTGTTCCCGGACGCCTTGACAATCTCATTTAATTCCTCGCGAGCAGCTTCAATGGTATCAAACTTTTCAAAAAACTTTACAGCTATCTGATTAACATATTCTTTTCCTTCAAAATTTTCAAATAATCGAATTTTAATCGTTTCATCAAGGACTTCAGCAATCGTATATTTTGCTTTTAAATTGTCAAAGAAATAGAAATGGTAGGTTTCAATCGGTTTTAACCCATCGTTTTCGAGAATTGTTTGGAAGGTATCTTTATTAGTTAAGACAATATATTTCCCCATGTAGAACACTCCTTTGAGTTTTTTATAACCTTAAATTTTAAGTCAGATAAGTATTTAATTTCTGTTACTCTAAGTATAGTAACTTCCTACGTTAATTTTTTCTTTACTCACCTCCAAGGAATATTGTATACCAAACTACTTATGTGTATTTTATATCAGGATGTTAAAATGTTCAAGGTTATATTCTAAATATTTAAATAATTACCAAAATTGTATATAGACTACTGATTTACATGAAAAAAATTCGTACTAACTAAAAATTCTAGTTTGCTTATATAACAAAAAGATTGTATACTTCAGAAAAGTATCAAAATTTTTAGAATAAACAGAAAGGGGTAACAATATGCCAAAAGTGATTCTTCATGTTGATGGAACAACAATTGAACAAGAAGTGAAAGACAATGCCAATTTAGTAGTATTAGCAGGGACCCGTCAATTACCAAAATTAAAGTATGGCTGCGGAATGGGGCGATGTACAAAATGCACTTGTATCGTCGTAAACGGAGCTGAGTCTTTATCTCCACCGAATTGGAAAGAAGAAAAAATGCTTGGGGATAAGGTCAATGAGGGCTACCGCTTAACATGTCAATTAACCATTAAAGAAGATATTGAAATTTCTCAAGAAAATATCTCGATCCAAGCCCCGAAGAAACAATCTGCTATCCAATCTTGATAGGGAATATATTTTATATTTATTAATGGTATACAAAATACAACCAACTTAAGTAGGTGAGTTAAAATGGATTGTTATGATTTAACCAGCATGACATGGAAAGAAGTAGAAGAATCGCTTAAGACTGTTGAATTTGCGATCATTCCAATTGGTGCTCACGAACAACATGGTCCCCATATGGTAGAAAGTTGCGATGCTGTCTTAGCTGAAAAGATGGCCAAGAAGTTAGGCCAACGAATGTTTCCTTTTGCATTGGTCACACCAACCATTAATATGGGTGTTTCCCAACACCATTTAAATTTTCCGGGAACGATCTCCTTGCAGCCCACGACATTAATTGCGGTTTTAAAGGATGTTATCTCATCATTGAAGCATCACGGCATTAAAAAGTTTTTGTTTTTAAATTCTCACGGAGGTAACCAGTCGACGCTTAATGTTGCCTCAATGATGTTAACCAAAGAAATGGATGTTGAAATTTACTATGCTAAGACGACTGCATCTGCTAAAAAGGCGATAAAGGAAAATATCACTTCACCATTATTTGGACATAGCTGTGAACGAGAAGTTTCCGAAGCACTATATTTAGCGCCCGAGCTTGTCCGTCTTGAAGACCTTGAAAAAGGTGATATCCAAGAAGAGGGAAGATGGGAGCAGCTTCGACCTGGAAAAGCGATTCAAGGATTTTATTATTATGAAGAAATGACGAATAACGGCTGTATCGGGGATGCCACAAAAGCAAGCTGGGAATTGGGCCAGCAGATCGTGGAGGAATCCTTAGCTAATCTTGCAAAAGAACTCTTGAAAATACTAGATCTGAAAGTGGATGTCCGTCCATAAATTTAGTAGAAGAGAGGGAAGATTATTAATCTTTAAAAAATTCTAAAAATTATATTTACAAATAATCAATATATTGGTAGTATAAACGTAAGGTATACCAAAATGATATTTTCACCGAATTAAAGAGTGCTGGAATAGGGAAGAATCCACAATCTTTTTATTTTTAATCTAATTTGGTATACAAAATATCAAATGCCAAGTTAAACTTGGGTACCTACATAAAATTAGAGGAGGAGTTTCAGTTGACAGAATTATTATCTAAAGATGAATTTCGCAAACAATTAGAAGAAGCAATTAAAGGTAACCATAGTCAGAAGGCTCCATTTACAGTTGCTTGGGCTGAGGGCAAACTTGGAAGAAAGCACTTTTCTAGATGGGCTGAAAATCACTACCATTATGTAGGACCATTCGCAGATTACTTAGCGTATATTTATCACAACACTCCATCAGACCCAAAATTTGCCGCTGCAAAAGATTTCACTTTACAGAACATGTATGAAGAAGAAATTGCTGCTGACCGTCACACTGATTTATTGATTCGTTTTGCGGAAGCATGTGGTACGACTGCAGAAAGAATTATCGATCCAAACAATATGGCTCCAACCACTTTAGGGCTTCAAAGCTGGTGTTTCGCAGTTGCAGCACGCGAGAATTTCGTCGTAGCAACAGCAGCTCTAGTTGTAGGCTTGGAATCACAAGTACCAGATATTTACCGTAAGCAAACACCTGCTTTACGTGAACAATATGGGTTTACAGATGAAGAAATTGAATTTTTTGATTTACACATCGTATCTGATGAAATTCATGGTGAGCGCGGTTATAAAATTGTTCTTGACCACGCCGATACTCCTGAGTTGCAACAACGTTGCTTAGAAGTCGTTCGTACAGGTGCAAAAATGCGCCGTATGTACATGGATGGGCTTTGGAGAGAATATTGTGAGCAGGATTTAGGAGCACTAGTAGAAACAAAGTAATAAGAAAACTTTACCGGCCGTCCTATTAATCTTGTAATTTAAAGGTTTAAGTGACGGCCATTTTTTTATAAAAGACATGGAAACAAATAAATGAAAAAAGGTGATAGTTGTGATAACTACAAAAGTAGAGACATTCAATAACTATATAAATGGAGAATGGCAGGAATCCGTGAGCCGGAAAACATTTTTTAGTGTGAACCCTGCAAATACCGAAGATCTTGTTGGGGAATTCCAGGCATCAAACGAACAGGATGTTAAAATTGCGATTGAAGCGGCTAAGAATGCTTTTCCTAGTTGGTCCCAAACGGCACCTTCCAAGCGTGCTGCCATCCTAAATCAAGCCGCCAGCATACTAGAACAAAATGTAACTGCTTTAGCTGAAGAGTTAACTAGAGAAGAAGGAAAGCATGTTGATGATGCCAAGAATGAGGTGTTACGTTCTGCGCAAACGCTCCGCTATTATGCAGTAGAAGGACAAAGCTTTACGGGGGAAACCTTTCCAAATGATGATCCGAATATGAAAGTTTCAACGGAAAGAGAACCGCTCGGAGTAGTAAGTGTCATCACTCCATGGAACTTTCCGCTTTCTATACCAGCCCGAAAAATCGCTCCAGCTCTAATCACGGGGAATACGGTTGTTTTTAAACCGTCCTCAGATACTCCACTGATCGCTTTCCGTCTAGTCGAAGCACTAGATAAAGCAGGAATTCCTAAAGGCGTGATTAACTTTGTTACGGGAAAAGCATCAGACGTCGGTGATTTATTGGTAACCCATCCTGCTGTTAGAGCCGTCACTTTCACAGGTTCAACCGCAGCTGGGGAAGACATTCATAAAAAAGCAGGCTTTACAACCCGGACGCAAATGGAACTGGGCGGGAAGAATCCTTTAATTGTTATGGATGACGCCGATCTCAATCAAGCCGCAACTTTGACCGTAAACGGGGCCTTTTCTTTAACAGGGCAAGCTTGTACGGGAACGAGTCGTGTCATCGTCATGAAAAACGTAAAAGAAGAATTTGTTCAGAAACTTGTTGAAAAAACGAGGGCGCTAAAAATAGGTAATGGGTTTGAAGCAGGCGTGAAAATTGGTCCGCTTGCCAATGAAAAACAATTGAAGAATGTCTTGAAATACATCCAATTCGGAAAAGAAGATGGTGCTGAATTAGTATATGGCGGTGAGCCATTAGTGACTGGGGAATTCGAAAAGGGATACTATGTCCAGCCTGCTATTTTTACCAATGTAAACGCTAATTCTCGGATTGCAAAAGAAGAAATCTTTGGCCCAGTTGTGGCTGTGATTGAAGTAGATACATATGAAGAAGCCATTGCCGTTGCGAATGACGTCGAGTATGGTTTATCCGCTTCGATTGTTACCAATAATCTCAAAATCGCCAACCAATTTACAAAGGATATCCAAGCTGGAACTGTCAAGGTTAACCGCACAACGACAGGAAACTTAATGAATGCACCATTTGGAGGCCTAAAAAAATCAAGTACATCTACATTCCGTGAATCCGGAAGAATGGGCTTAGAGTTCTTTACGCAATTAAAAACTGTCTATATGGGCTATTAAAATAATACATTAGGTAAAGGAGAACAGCCATGAAATCTGTGTTGAAATTAGAACTAGAAGAAGCAAAGTTAATGATCGAGGCAGCTAAGAAAAAATCAGTAGAGATCAATGTTCTAGAAACCATCGCTATTGTCGATGATGGCGGTAACCTGCTAGCGCTTGAACGTATGAATGGAGCGCGCATCACGGGACCTGAAATCTCGATTGCTAAAGCGTATACGGCTGCTGGCCATAAACGCTCTACCCATTTATTTAACAAGGAGCCGAATGGACCTGCACTTCCTGGAAATGAAGCCTTTGGAATTCAACAGATGCTTCCAGGGAAATTCGCTATTTTTGTTGGTGGATTCCCAATTGTTGTCAATGGTGAAGTGGTAGGTGGAATTGGTGTAAGTGGCGGGAACGGCGAGCAAGACACGGCTGTGGGTACTGCCGCCCTGCAAGCATTGCAAAGTTATCTTGAAAGTGATGGGCTGGAAGTAATTACGGAAGCAGACATAAAAAAATAATAATAACAGGACCTCATTCAAAGCATTTGTTTTAGCAGAATGGGGTCTATCTTAATCTTCGGTTCTATTAAAATATGCGACAGAATGTTATATTGGTATAAAAAGGGGGAGAGTCAACTGAAAGCATATGTTGAGTTAGCAATTGGATTTGCCCGCACCGGTGTGACCGGTTATGGGGGCGGACCCTCGACGATACCGCTGATTGAATTTGAAGCTGTTAAAAAATACAAATGGATGAACGAACAGGAATTTGTCGAAATCCTGGCATTAGCTAATACCTTGCCAGGACCGATTGCCACCAAAATGGCGGCGTATATTGGTTATAAAGTGAAGGGGTATTTAGGTGCGACCGTGGCTATTCTTACTCACATTTTACCATCAATTATTGCCATGATCGCTTTATTGGGTGTGCTTTATAGGTTTAAAGAATCACCAATTGTCAGTGGGATGGTTCAAGGGGTTACACCTGTGATCGGATTTATGCTCTTGGAGATGGCTTATCGTTTTTTCCAAAATGGCCGGAAAGGGTTAGGTTTTCCGATTATGCTCTCACTATCGGTCGTTTCTTTAATATTTGTCCAGTTTCTTGATTGGCATCCCGGCATCTTGATTGCGGTATTTCTCATCACTGCCTATTTCATTGCGGATCGAAAAGAAAAAGCGGCAAAAGCTTCCGCTAAGTTGCTTCTTCAGAGAAAGGAAAAAAGTTCATGATCTATTTGCATATCTTTTGGGCGTTTTTTATTGCTAATTTATTGGGATACGGCGGCGGCCCTGCAACCATTCCATTAATACAAAATGAAGTGGTCAACAATTACCATTGGATGAGTTTATCCGAGTTTGGGGATGTATTGGCTATTGGGAATGCCTTGCCAGGACCGATTGCCACCAAAATGGGCGGTTATATTGGTTATGAAGTGGGGGGGATTCTTGGTGCAGTAATTGCTCTAATCGCAACGATCCTTCCTTCTGCTCTCGCCGTTATTTTACTATTTAAGTTTGTAAATCTATTTAAAGGTTCTCCAAAAGTAGCACTTATGACAAAGTCAGTACAACCGATTATTGCGATTTTACTTGCTGTGATGGCCTATCAATTCTTTTTAACAGCTTATGAGAATAGTGGTGTTTTTCATTTAGTCTTTTTGGCTGTGGTTAGTTATTTTGCTTTGGTTAGAGTAAAAATGCATCCATCCCTGCTAATTGTTTGCTGCTTGATCTATGGTGGAGTGTTTCTTTCGTAAAAATGAATGTTAGAAAATAATAAAAATAAGCGGGTGGAATTTATGGACATAAGATGGGAGGAAAACAATCTTTTATCGATTCGGGAGCATGCATATATTTATTTAAAGGAAATGATTCTGGAGGGTGAATTAAAAGCGGGCGATCGTTTAATTGAAAGAGAACTTGCCGGGAAATTAGGCATCAGCCGGACACCGATTCGGGAGGCTATGTTCCGATTGGAATCCCAAGGCTTTGTAAAAACGGTTCCCCGAAAAGGTGTCGTCGTCTCCAATATTTCCGAGAGTGAAGTCATCGAGGTATTTACAATTCTTGCCTCTTTAGAAGTTTTGGCCGTTAAATTAGCTGCGGGGCGGATGGATAGAGAAACGCAACTAGAATTGGATCAAAAGATCGAAGAACTGATGTTGTTAAGAGATCAAGCCGAAGAAAACTTTAATCTTGAACATATACAAATGAATCGTCTGATTAATAAGGCATCGAAAAGCCCTAAATTGTTTGAGATTCTCTCTGGTCTGATTGACTATATACATATGGCTGCAAATATGGGATATGAGACACCAGGCAGAAGAAAAGAATCCTTAAGGGAACATATTGATATCATGAAAGCCTTGCGCGATAAAGAAGCGGAAATGGCAGAATATTTAATGAGAATTCATATTGAAAACTCGAAAAAAGCATATATCACTTATATTGAAAATATTAAAGAAAAGCTGTATAAAAAAGAAAAATTGATGTTCACTTGAAAAATACCAATGAAAGTTCTCGTAGCGAGATATCATCTTTGTTAATGACCACACCGACTTACGATGTGGTCTTATATTTATCTTTTTTTTAAATGAAAAAATTTAAAATATTTGTATTGTCTGAAAATTATAAATATGGTATATTGTATACCAAGAAGATTAATTTTAGGGAGGATACGAGGCATGCCAAAAATAAATTTCATTAACAGCAATAAACAATTAGAGGTACCCGAGGATTCGAATATCTTGAGGATGTCCCTTCGTTACGATGGAGAACTCCCAAACCGATGTGGCGGGGGAATTTGCGGCAGCTGCGTTTTTAAGGCGGAAGAAGGCGCTGAATTCCTCGATAAAGTCAAGGTACAGGAAAGAAGAAAATTAGGTGAAGAGTGGTTAAGAGAAGGATATCGCCTCGGTTGTCAAACATTTGTGACAAATGGAGATATTTCGATTTCTTGGGAAGATGCATTTACAGAAGTCGTGAAGAAAAGGAAGCCTGATAAACTCCAGAAAGAAGTCTCTACCATTTAGTAAGCTTAGTTAAAGAAAAATATGAATTCGGGGTGAGATCATGTGGGCCTGTGATAAACATATGAAAGAAATATTAACCCTCTTAGAAACTCCCCATATTAGCAAAGCTTCTTATCAAATTAAATGTTCACTTTGTGATAATCATGCACTAGCAAAAATCTATTACACTCATAAACCTTTGCATTTGAAAAAAAATAAAAAATTACGTGCATTTGCATAGCATCTATTATGGCCTACCTCGAGTGCTTTAAGTTGTAAAGTAGTGAGGGACAGGCACTATTTATAAAGGCTGTCCCATTAGTTTAACTTGGGGCAGTTTTTTTATGAAATAAATCCTGATTTGTAAATAGCTATACTTGACATATGACTAGGAATTGGTTTTTTCCTATAAACTAAGTAGTATTATTGTTGCCCTAACAGCGTATTTAAAGGAGAAGGAATCGATGGAAAACAAACTGATTGAAACATGTACAAGCCTCATTAAAAATAAAAAAAACATCGTTGTGCTAACTGGAGCGGGGATTAGTACAGAATCTGGCATAAAAGACTTTCGTTCAAGGTCTGGGGTTTATCAACTTACGCCGGAATATATCCTTTCCTTGGATTATTTTTATCGAAATCCAAGGGAGTTTTATCAATTTGCATTCGAAAATCTTTACCATCCGGATGCTGTGCCGAATGTAGGGCACAGGATTTTGGATAAGTGGGAAAAAGATGGGAAGGTTTCTCATATCATTACCCAAAATATTGATGGACTTCATCAAAAGGCGGGCAGTAAGAAAGTCATAGAATTCCATGGAACCATAAAAACAGCAACTTGCTTGCATTGCGGTAAAAGCTATTCGACAGAAGAGATGGAAAATCGTCTCAATACCATCGATGAATTCTATATCTGTGACCATTGTGATACCAGCGATAAAAGAGAACGTTTTATAAAACCGGATGTCGTTTTGTTCGGTGATACAGGCAAGTGGTTTACTGTGGAGGGATTTGATGCGATTTTAAATATGATTCATGAGGCGGATTGTGTTTTGGTATTAGGGACGAGTCTAAAAGTAACGCCATTCTCCACTTTCCCCCAATACAGAAGGCAAGGCGTTCCACTAATTATTATTAATATAGGAGAAACTCCTTATGATACTGACAGTAATACATATGTTATTCAAGAGTCTATCGGGAAAACCTTGTCCTTATTGGATCAAAAACTAGGAAACTGAGACCGGACAACAGTCTTACAGGATGTTCCTCATTTTTCCATAGTTAAAAGTAAAATCCACAAAACACACGGTTCTGTGGATTTTTTTGAGTTTTGAAAAAATCATCCAAGTCGTTACTACTTCGCAAAAAAGTTTTCTGTATAATAGGGCTGCGATTCGTCATTAAAAGCTACGCCAACTCCTAAAAACTCGTAACCTTCCCGCAAAATATTTTCACGATGTCCGAGGGAGTTCATTAAACCTTCATGGGCGAAGATGCTGCTAAATTGCCCATAGGCAAGGTTTTCCCCAGCCATATGAAAACTGATATCATCCTCTTTCATCCGGTCAAACGGTGATTGTCCTTTCAGATTGGTGTGATCGAAATACTGATGGACCGCCATATCGGTGCTATGTTTACGGGCTGTTCCTCTAACATGCTCATCCCATGTTAGAACTGTAAGCTGATGATTGACTCGTGCTGCATTGGTCAAATCGAATAATTGATATTCAAAGCCTTCTTTTAACGCTGAATTGGCTTTGGTGTAAAAGCCTGTTTTCTTCTGCTCAAAGTCTTTACTGATTAATTGTATCGCTGTTACCGTATTGTTTTCATGTTTATCATAAAAGATGGTTACGTAAGTTCCCTCAAGCAAGAACACATCATAGTCACTATTTTCCTGTAATTGATAAACTGTCATTCCTTTTTGGATGTTGGTGATCGGTTCACCTAGTTTTGCGCGAACATCTATCTTGGAACTTCCAAGTTTGATTCCTTTAGTGGATGCAATTAAATCTTGGTTCGTGTATAATCCTGCTGCTTTGTTGTTTTCATCATACATGACCATAAAAAAATCATGGTAATTTTCGTGATAGGCGTACCAATTCGTCCCATATTCATTAAGAGATGACCGATTTGCCTTGCCTAAATTATGATCTATATCTTCTTTTAGATTACCAAGTTCTATATTATTAACTGAAAATACTTGGTTAGTAGGGATATTTAATTCTACTTTTTCTTTTTGTGGTTGCGGCTGTTGTTTAGTGAGTGGAAGTTCACCCGCCTTAAAGCCAAGCTGCCCAACTAATTGTTGAACCTTTTCATAAAAACTATTAAGTGTTTCTAATACTGTAGTGCTATCTTTTATATTCATTTCAGATTGAACAGAATCAATCTTTTTTTCTATATCGTTTTTCCCCATCTGTTTATCAATAACTGGCAATGAAAAATAAAATAAAAGTATAAATGAGATAATCGCAAGTAAACGAACCATGATATTTCCTCCATTTCTATTAGAATTGTACCCAATCTAGATAAAATGTATAAGTAATATGCTTGGGGGGAATAAAGGGAACGGTATGGCTGTAATACAAATTCTAAAATCAGTACTCCAAAGGTCATAAAGGCACTATCTCAAATTGGATAGTGCCTTTAACTTTTCGAATATTGGTAATTGTATAAGGGTAAAAGTCTCATGCTGGGTCCAGCCTACTTATTAATCATTTCAGAAGTATCGCTAACTCGATATATTTTCCGCGGCCGTCCCTTGGAGGAAGGTGCCTCATCACCAATAATTTCAGCTATTCCTTCTTCCACTAAACCTGTTAGAATACGCCGAGCATTTCTTGGTGTCATTTTCAGCCATTCTGCTATATGGGTTGCAGTAATTGAACCATTTCCCATTCTTTTTTGAACGGATAAAATTTTATTAAAGGTAGTAATGGTTATGCCGCTATTTTTAAGCTTTTCACTTAAATCCTTATTTTCTGTTCGGTATTGATAGGAGATCGCCTCTTGCTCTTTTAATGGACCTTCAATCGTTCCATTATTATCCACCAAGAAAGCGCAAAAAGAATCATAATTTTGGGCATGGTTTAATGCAAGCCGAGCATTTTCTTCTGCGGTCAATGCAGTATCTCCGTAACCAATTCCAATATTGGATGGTAAATCGGCAAGTAAAGATAATTTTTCCAAAAGAGAGGTAATGGAATTCTCTGTTTCTTCCAACGAACCCCTTGTCGAAAAAATAACAAATATTCCTGTTCCTATCGTAACAAAGGAACCAGATATCGACTCTGCAAAGTTTAATATAGCTGCCTGGATCTCTAAATTTAATCGATGAAGATCGTATGATACCATATTATGA
Source organism: Neobacillus sp. C211 (assembly GCF_051842875.1). NCBI lineage: Bacteria > Bacillati > Bacillota > Bacilli > Caryophanales > Bacillaceae > Neobacillus > Neobacillus sp. C211. Next base: position 42,790 of record NZ_JBPXRO010000016.1, on the reverse strand, counting down.
TCTTCTTTTTTCTCCATCCCTTGAACTTTCACGAGTATGGCAGCAATTTGTGAATGTTTAAAATGCATCGTTTCCCATTGTTGGAGGGCTGTCGACAAGGTTTCGCGTATGTTGCTTCGTGTTGGTGAAACCCAATAGGCTGTTACGTTATGTAAACAAAGCTGATCATAAATGGAACGGAGGCTTGTTATACAAATATCTACCTTCCCATCTTGAATATGTTTTTGATGAAATGCTAGAAGATTATCAAGAGGGGTCTCATTTGTATACTCATGAACATAAACCTGGTTGCTTGGTATGCTAAGGTCGCGGTATGTTTCATAAACATCTCGTTCAGTCAGCGTGTCAATGCTAATCCGTTCTAAACTTCTTTTATCATTGTAACTGATGTCAACTAAGGTTTTGGTCAAGCTGGCACCATCTAATTGAAGTAAAAAAAATGGCTGTTTAACAGCGCTCTTTTGAAATGGGTTAAAAAGGGCAGGTCCGGCTAAAATCCAAAGGTCAACTGCATGTTGATTTTTTTGCACGATGCTAGTGGCTTCTTCAGGGTTCTGGTAGATAAATGGTACTGATTGTAGCCGGTCACTATATTCAGTTGCTATTTCAGAAATAAGATGGACAGAGTCATTTGGTCCAATGATTCCGGCTCTTGGTTTCAAAAAACTTCCCTCCCAAAAAGATTAAGTTATTTAATTATAACAATAATGGAAATCCTTTTGTCATTAATTTTCTCTAGTTGAAATATTTCATATTTTTATACTAACATTTTTAAGTTAATTATAGTGAATTTTTAGAAAATTCTGTTGACATCATTAATTTTCAACTGTATAGTTTTATTTAAGGAACATATTAAGAATAATTCCGTAAATTAAATGATTAGGAGTGTTAGTTATGAATAAATCGAAGGAGTACCAAGATTTAGTCCCGTTGGTTGACCAACAACAATTTAAACAGGTTATAGGTCATTTTGCCAGCGGTGTATCGATCATCACCGTCAGTAATAATGGAGTTGATTTTGGGATCACTGCAAGTGCCGTTTGTTCCGTTTCAGTCGATCCGCCCATGCTGCTAGTTTGCGTCAATAAAAGCACCGGGACTTGTCATGCCATATCGGCTGCAGAATCCTTCACGGTAAACATAGTCAATGAAACTCAAAAAGAATTAGCATTAAGATTTGCCAGAGCAAATACGGATAAATTTGATGGAGTTGACTTTTCATATGGAGAGTTAGGCAATCCTGTTTTAGGTCAAACACTTGCTACGCTCGAATGCCGGGTTGTCCAAGAAATAACAGGAGGCACACATTCCGTCTTTTTGGGCGAGGTCCAGAAGGCCGATGCAGCTGATGGAGATCCTTTAGTTTACTATCGCGGGAAATTTGGCAAATTTGAGGAAGCTTAACTATCTTCAATTTAAGTGTTAAATAGAATTGTGCGAATAATTAAATTAATAGGAGGTTGTAAAATGGCATTAATGACAGGTAAACAATATCAGGAGTCACTGAATGATGGACGCGAGGTTTATATCGATGGGGAAAAGGTTAGAAATGTGGCCGAGCACCCGTCCTTTAAACCCATTGTGGATGTAAAAGCCAGGATGTATGATATGGCACATGAAACGAAGTTTGCTGATACATTAACAACCAGACTGCCAGACGGCGAAGTTGTTTCTCGGGCGTATAAAATGCCTGAAACAAAAGATGATTTGACTGCGATTCGCAAACATGTTGAAACCGTTCTTGATGATCTTGGCGGGGTTGTTTATCGCGTCGGCGATGAAACGATCGGTGAAATGTGGTCCCTTTATGACGCTCAAGATAAATTAAATGAAATCGATCCGACCTATGCAAAAAATATTAGGTACCATATTGACCGAGTCGCACGAGAAGACTTGTTCCATGTTTCGGCAAACACGGATCCAAAAGGTGATCGAAGCAGATTGTTCAGCGGAAAAGATGGAGGAACCTTGCTTCACGTGGTCGAGGAAAATGACCAGGGAATCGTGGTAAAAGGGGCCAAGTTTGAGACAGCCGCTGCTTATGCGCACCAAGCATTTGTAAAACCAACAATCCTAGATTGGAATGCTGGATCCGAAAAAATGGCACCTTTCGCCTGTGGATTCATTTGCGATATGGGTGTTCCAGGATTAAAGCATATTTGCCGTACATCCTTAGGTACGGATCGGAATCCTCAAGATTATCCTATCGCCACGAAATTCGAGGAAATTGATACCTTACTTATTTTTGATAACGTCTTAATTCCGTGGGAAAATGTCCTATTTCACCGTTCCTTAGAATCAGCCGCCTATATCCGTTCCACACTTCATCGTTATTCTGCCTTTAATTACACCCTTAGAATGTTACGCAGAGCTGATTATTTAATTGGTGCAGCGCTACTGAATGTTGAACAGACTGGTTTAACCCATCTCCAAGCTGTCAAAGAAAAAATCTCTGAACTTATCAATTATCGCGAAGGAATCAATGCCCATTTAACTGCTGCCGTAGCGGATGCGAAAAGAAGTCCCGGCGGGTTAATGATGCCAAATCCATCGCTTTTGTATACAGGTCGTGTCTTTGCATTAGCCAATTTCCCGGCTATGGCACATTTAACGAGAGAGCTCGTTGGTGGTCAATTAGCGGTCACTCCAGATTCTGCCACGATGGCAGATCCAGAAATCAAGCAATATTTTGATCAATATTATTCCGTTGGCGAGTGGTCGCCTGAAGATCGAGGAAGATTACTTTATTTTGCAAGGGATTTGTTAAATTCCTCATATGCGGGACATAGAACCACGTTTGAATTATTTGCGCAAAGTCCGCCATTTGCTCAACAGATGGCCGTGTTTAATAACTTTAATATGGAGCCGCAGCGTGAGTTAGTCCGAAAGGCAGCAGGGCTGAATCTGACTGCGCCTGTTTCTAGTAACTAATGTAAGAAAGGAGTTTTGTCATTGAAAGTTCATACATCTGGTACATTAAAGCTCCCTGAATCCGTACTAACAATCGGGGCCCTTGATGGTGTTCATCGAGGTCATCAGGCCTTACTTTTAAAAACAAAAGAACGTGCGCAGGTGCGTGGTGTCCCTTTTGTCGTCTATACCTTTGACCCGCCTCCGAAGGTTTTCTTTAAAAAATGCCAAATGATAACTTCGCTGGATGAAAAGCTAAGCAGGCTTAACATGCTAGGTGCTGACCATGTCATTGTTGGTCAATTTAATGAGGCGTATACAAAACAAAGCGTCGCTTCATTTATAGATGAGGTGATGATGATTAGACCTCTTGAAATTTGGGAAGGTCCAAACTTTCAATTTGGTAAAGATCGGAGGGGAACCATCGAGGATTTACGGACCAATTTCAATGTCGGGGTTTTAAAACCGCTTCAATGTGAAGACGGTGAATTAATCTCTTCTACAAGGATTCGTCTCCTTTTACAGCAAGGAAACTATTCTTTAGCAAAAAAATTACTTGGAGATATCCGATATATTTCCTTTTTAGCAGAAAAAAACTATGCGGTTTAATAGAATAAATGGGTTAGCAGCTTGATAGATAAGACGATAATTAATATTACCTGGAGCAGCAATGCTGGATTTATTCCATATTGTTGCTTCAATTTATTTTTGCGACAAAAGCTGGAATCGAAATTGGCAGGATAGGAAAGCGAGGTACAGTTTTGAGGATAAATCTAGACCGATTACTGATGGATATTGAGAAATATGCGGCGTATGGGAAAAATGAACAGGGGGGTGTAACCAGGCCTAGTTTTTCTCCAGCTGATCATGAGGTTCGTCAATTATTTATTGAAGAAATAAAGGAATTGGGATTAGAAGTGACCATTGATGGAGCTGCGAATATTTGGGGTAAATATAAAGGAACGGGGAAAAACCCCGGTAGTATCGTCATAGGCTCTCATTTGGATTCTGTTCCTAATGGTGGTAAATATGATGGGCCGTTAGGTGTGTTAATGGCTAAAGAAATTGTGAAAAGATTAATAGAATTAAATATTCGCCTTGATCATGATATCGAAATTGTCTCCTTCACAGCTGAGGAATCCAATGATTTTAATTTATCCACATTCGGGAGCCGGTCATTTGTTGGCCGAATAACGGCGGAAATGCTACAGGACGTATGTGATTCAAAAGGAGCACGTCTTAGCGATGAATTGAAGAAGGTTAACGGCGGACTCGACAAATTTTCCTTGATGATGGATATGCACAGTGATAAAAAGGCTTTTATTGAACTCCATATTGAGCAGGGACAGCGGTTAGAAAGCGCTAATATTCCTATGGCGGTGATTAACAGTGTTGTCGGGACATACCGTAGTACTGTTAAAGTGATAGGACAGTCTAACCACTCGGGTACAACGATGATGGAACATCGAAAAGATGCACTTACGGCTTCCTCCGAAATGATTCTTGCTGTGGAGAGATATTGTCAAGGTCAGGGGAATGTTGTTGGTACTGTCGGAAAGTTAACGATTAGTCCGAATGCCGCCAATATTATTCCAGGTCAGGTTGATTTCATCTTAGAGGTTAGAGCCGAAAAGTCGGTGACTATTCAACGAGCGGTAGAGGCGATCCAAGAGGTTTTGCAGGAAATTGCCGAAAGAAGAGAAGTGGAAATACAACAGGAAGTGTTTCTTGATCAAAAACCAGTGGTCTTAGATCAGGATATAGTGAGTAGCCTTGTCGAGACAGCTAGGGAAATGAATGAACCTTGTTTGATTCTTCCAAGTATGGCTGTTCACGATGCAGCCCATATGGCAAGTGTCACCAAGTCGGCCATGGTATTTGTCAAAAGCATAGAAGGGAAAAGTCATTGCCCTGAGGAGTATAGTTTGCCCGAGGATATTGAAAAAGCGGGTAATTTTATTTTGCAGGGAATTATTAATTTAGATCGTACTCTTTATAGAACAGGGTATAGTCTGCCTATTAATAAGACGAAATGAGTTGTGAATGAAGTGGTTTACATTGCATTCTTTTAGTAAAAAACAATTAAGGCTGTTGTTGAATAAACGAGACAGCCTATTTTTTGTCATGGAAAATAGATTAGCAGGACATTATTATACTACTAAAACTTAAACTAATTATTATCTATTAAGGTCTATTTTTGGATGATTTGGTAGTACAAGCTTTAGAACAAAATATGTTATAGAATGTAAAAAATTAAAAGTTATAAAAGTGAGAATTTTTAGAAAATTAAATTGACATTAACACTATGAATTTGTTATTTTTAATTAAAGAATAATTAAAGAAAAAATCCGTAAATAGAAATAAGAATGATAGTCAATAAATATTGGAGGGAGGAAAACGTGTGGCATTAATAAATGGGGGCACCGGGACTAATGCATATTTGCCGGACCTACCTTGGAACAGGTCGAAATCCTCAAGATTATCCAATCGCCACGAAATTCGAAGAAATTGATACCTTACTTATTTTTTGATAACGTCTTAATTCCGTGGGAAAATGTCCTTTTCCACCGCTCCTTAGAATCTACAGCCTATATCCTTTCCACACTTCATTGTTATTCTGCCTTTCATTACACCCTTAGAATCTTACGCAGAGCTGATTATTTAATTGGTGTTGCGCTATTAAATGTTGAACAGACAGGTTTAACTCATCTCCAAGCTGTCAAAGAAAAAATCTCTGAGCTTATCAATTATCGCAAAGGAATCAATGCTCATTAAACCACCGTCGTAGTTGAGTTTATAAAAATTAAAAAACGCAAGAAGAAAGAGGAGGAATGAAGTTGGTATTCTCTAAAAGCTTAATTGCCAAAAAAATGTTTATGTTTTTGGTGCTAGCCGTAATGTTGGTAGGGTGTTCGGCAACGAATTCTTCATCGGGAAATAGTAATTCTTCTTCCAAGAGCAGCGACACGATCAAGGTAGGATTACAAGCACCAATGACAGGTGATAATGCCCAGTATGGACAGGATATGAAAAATGGTGTGGAACTTGCGTTTAAAAAGATTAATAGTGATGGTGGAATCAATGGGAAGAAGCTTGAATTGATCGTCGGTGACGATAAAGCGACTCCGTCTGAAGCCGTTGCCGTCGTGAATAAAATGATTATGAATGATGGAGTTAAGGCCATTATTGGAGGATATAATTCATCTCCAACATTGGCTGCACAGGATGTTTCAGGACCTGCAAAAGTCCTTCATTTAAACATGGGGGCTAGCCCAGACCTTTCAAAAACGGGCAACAAATACCTGTTCCGCGTAATCTTAACAGGTTCCGTCTACGTTCCGGCAGTTATGAAATATATGGCGGAAGAGAAAAAGGTAAAGAAAATCGCAGCACTCTATGAAAATACGGATTACGGAATCACCATGTATGATGCAGCCAAAGCGTCTACGAAAGAACAAGGCGTAGAATTTATCGCTGCTGAAAAATATAACCCTGGTGATAAAAACTTCTCATCACAATTATCAAAGATTAAAACATTAAATGCAGATGCAGTAATGGTTGTTGGTCTTTACAATGAAGTTGCCTTAATTGAGCAACAAGCAAAGCAGGCAGGATTAAACATTCAATTCTTCTCACCAGATGATTCCATGTATTCTAAGCAACTCATCACTTTAGGCGGCGATGCGGTTGAGAATCATATTTTTGCTTCGATGATTGATTTAAATGCTGAAACTGAAGAAATGAAAGAGTTTAAAAAATTAGCCGAGGAAAATAATACACCTGCTCAAGCGAATACGGCGATTGCTTATGATGCGGCCATGGCGCTTGCGAAAGCATTAACCGAAGGCGATGGCGACGCTGATAAGTCCCGTGACGCACTAGCAAATATTGAACATCAAGGCATAACAGGGCCGATAAAGTTCGATGAAAACGGTGACCGTTCCAATACCCCAATGATTATGCAAGTGCAAAAAGGCAACTTCAAGGTTATCAAAGAATCGGAATAGGGTGATTACTAATGTTTATTGATCAACTCATAAATGGAATTGTCCTCGGAAGTATTTATGCATTAATGGCCATCGGTTACACCATGGTGTGGAATGTATTACGTTTTATTAACTTTGCACATGGCGAGGTTTATATGGGAGGGGCATTCGTGTCCCTTTATCTTCTTTTATTAGATACACCAATCTGGCTGGCATATCTTGGCGGGGTGTGTGCAGGAGCGTTACTCGGTTATTTAATGGAAAAAATGGTTTATATGAGGATGAGAAATGCGCCCAAATTAAATCTGCTGATTGCAGCAATAGGGATATCGATTGTTCTGCAAAATTTAGCTCAATATATTTGGGGGGCAACACCAGAGCGTCTAACCTCTCCATTTCTATCCAAAAATATAGCGGTGGGAGATATGCTGATTAATCAGCATTATATATTTATCATTATCCTGACCATTCTTGTCATGATCGTTTTGGAGTTATTTATTAATCGAACACTTATGGGGAAAGCGGTTCAAGCAGCCTCCCAGAATATAAAAGCAACGCAGTTAATGGGGATTAATGCCAATAAGATCATTTCAATCACGTTTGCTATTGGGTCTGCAGTTGGAGCACTCGCTGGTATTTTAGTGGGACCCGTATTCTTAGTCTATCCAACCATGGGGGTATTTGCAGGATTAAAAGGATTTACAGCTTCCGTTATGGGCGGAATGGGAAATATACCTGGCGCCATGATTGCGGGGTTATTACTTGGCGTCATTGAAAGCTTTGCCGCCGGATTCATCTCCTCTGGTTATCGTGATGCGGTCGCAATGGTGATCTTGTTATTTATTTTATTAGTTCGTCCTCAAGGAATATTTGGAAAAATTGTCCAACAAAAAGTATAAAGGGGGGAGAGGAAATGGATCTGATCAAAAAGCCGGCTTTCCGAAAAATCGTGCTTCTATTTGGAGGGATTGCATTATTTCTCCTACCGTTTGGAATCGTAAATCCGTACTTTATGTATATTATTAATCTGATCTTAATTTATGCCATTCTAGCTTTAGGTCTTGATCTCATTGTTGGTTATACGGGCCAGGTTTCTGTTGGCCATGGTGCATTCTTTGGAATAGGGGCCTATGTAGCTGCGATCCTGGCTAAAAACTTAGGTTTCTCATTATGGTTAACACTGCCATTCTCGATTATCATCACTGCGATTATCGGCTTTATCATTGGATTTATTGGGTTGAAATTAATCGAAGAATACCTGGTAATGGCCACCCTCGCGTTTGGAACCATTATCTGGCTAGTTTTTCTAAATTGGACCGATTTAACGGGAGGCCCAATGGGAATTGCAGGAATATCAGCTCCTCCAACTATTAAATTGGGAACCTTGGAATTTCCGTTTATACAATACCATGACTATTACCCATTATTATTAATCTTCGTATATCTAGGCATCTTAATTACTAGATTAATTATCAAGTCCGGATTTGGCCGTGCCTGTACGGCAATCCGTGATGATGAACTGGCCGCCCAAGCGATGGGAATCCCGGTATTTAAAACAAAAGTAACTATGTTTACCATTTCGGCGGCATTCTGTGGTGCTGCGGGTGCTTTATATGCCCATTTCCTTCATGTCGTCAGTCCGGAAACTTTTGCTTTTGGCATGTCTGTAACTATTTTAACGATGGTCATGATCGGAGGACAAGGATCAATTGCAGGAGCGATTATTGGAGCGGCGATACTCACAGTTTCCTCCGAGGCATTAAGGGAAACACCAGAATTGAGGATGTTAATTTATGGCTTCTTGATCGTCATTATGATCATGTTTTTTCCAAAGGGAATCATGGGTTTGTTCCAAATTTCCAAGCAGCGTCTTTTAAAGAAAGGTATTCAAGTTGAAAAAACCGTTATCGAGAAAGAAGGGTTGAGTTATGAGCAGTAATCTTGTTGATGATTCAGCCATTTTAACAGTCAAGCATCTCTCAAAATCTTTTGGAGGCGTTAAGGCGGTCAACAATCTATCATTTTCTGTGAAAGAAAATAACATCCATGCGATCATTGGTCCCAATGGAGCTGGGAAGAGTACGCTATTCAACTTGATTACGGGTGTAATTACCCCTGATGAAGGGAAGATTCAGTTATTTAATCAAGATATTACATCGTTGAGACCTGATAAAATTGCGGAGGGTGGGGTATCACGAACCTTCCAAAATATTAGACTATTTCCGGATATGACTGTGTTTGAAACCGTATTAATTGGAACCTATCTTCTGACAGGAGGAAAGCTGCTGCCTGCGGTATTCCGTACTAAAAGCTTCAGAAAAAAGGAACGGGAAGCAAAACAACGAATTGAAGAAATTATAAAATTCGTTGGACTGTGGGATATGCGCCATGAGTATGCAGCCCGGTTATCTTATGGAAATCAAAGGCGAGTGGAAATTGCTCGTGCTTTGGCAACAAACCCTGATTTATTATTACTGGATGAGCCGACAGCAGGTATGAATCAGAAAGAGACAAAAGAGCTTATGCAGCTATTTTCCCAGGTAAATAATCAGGGCATCACCATTTTAATTATTGCCCACGACATGCATCTCGTAAATACATTGTCCAATCAAATCACCGTGATTAATTTTGGAGAAAAGTTGGTTGAAGGTCCTCCTGAAATGATTCAAAGTCATCCAGCAGTATTGGAAGCCTATATGGGGAGGGCTGAAGCAAATGCTTAATGTTGAAAATGTAAGTACCTATTATGGGCAGATTTGTGCCTTAGACAATGTGAGTTTGATCGTAGAAGAAAAGGAAGCCGTTTCGGTAATCGGTGCCAATGGTGCAGGAAAAAGCACTCTCTTGAAAACAATTATCGGCGAGTTCCGTCCGAAAAGCGGCAATATTAAGCTTTCAGGTAAATCTATTATTAAAGAAAAAACGTTTAAGCTTGTCAACCGCGGCATGACACTTGTGCCAGAAGGCCGCCATGTATTTCCTTTACTTTCTGTGTGGGACAATTTGCTGTTAGGAGGTTATACACTTCCCACGAAGGAACGTCAGCAAAGAGTGGAAGAGGTTACAGAGCCGTTTCCTATCCTCCGCGACAGAAGAGATCAACTAGCAGGGTTGCTTTCGGGTGGAGAGCAGCAAATGCTGGCGATAGCCCGTGCAATGATGACAAAGCCGAAGCTATTACTACTTGATGAGCCATCCATGGGTTTGTCCCCAAAACTAGTTTTTGAAGTATATGACAAAATTACTGAATTACATCGACAGGGTACGACTATTTTATTAGTTGATCAAAATGCGGAAATGGCCATTGACTTTTGCAGCCGTGGGTATGTGCTGATGGCGGGGCGTTTAGCAGGTCAAGGGACAAAAAAAGATCTAAAGGAAAGCGAAATTGTCCAGCGTTCTTATCTGGGATAAAAAATACCTTTAACTATTACTGGTAATATTGACAATTTTCAGAAAAAACTATATATTTTGTTTAGGGAACAATTAAGGATTAATTCCTTAAATAATATAATCTAACTTTAGGGAGGAAAATTAAATATGTCAGTCCATGGTGAGACCAAAAAAGTAGAGATTCAGAGATTCAGAAAGTTTAAAACAGATCAGTTTTATCCAAAAAATTTAGGAAAACCGGAACACCACATTGTTAACGAATTTAGTATGGCTGTTAGAGCCGGGAATCGCATTTTTTTAAGAGGGCAAACAGGCTTTGATTTAGATGGAAATTTTCATGGCATTGGTGATGTAGAAGCACAGGCAGAAATGGCATGTACTTGTGTAAAGCAGCTAATCGAAGAGGCTGGAGGCACGATTCAAGATATTTGTAAAATTACTGTTTATTTAATGAATCGTGAAGATCGCAGTAAAGTGTATCCAGTCATCGGAAAACATTTTAAAGATGTTTATCCATGCAGTACCGGATTACTAGTCAGCGGCTTTGCAATGCCTGAAATGCTCATGGAGATCGATGTTGAGGCCGTTATTAGCGAGTAAAGTTTTTTTATTGTGATTTACTACTTTTCATAATAAAAATAGTAATAAATAATATGAAAATTATTTCAGCAAGGGGGGATTATTTTGACATTTTCGGTAGCAGGCCGCTGTTCATCCACCGGTGCGTTCGGAGTCATTGTTACGTCCAGCAGTCCATCGGTTGGGGCAAGGTGCCCATGGGCAAAGACGGGAGTAGGTGCTATTTTAACACAAAATGTTACCGACCCTAGATTAGCAACGATTGGATTTTCTGTGTTGGAGAACGGGTTTGATGCCCAATCAGCTATACGGTCGATGAAGGAGGCTTCACCCTATCCAGAGTATCGACAAATAGCAGTGGTGGATGCGAAAGGTAATTCAGCTGCCTTCACAGGAAGCAGGGCGCTGGGTGTACATGGAGAATTTTGTGATAAAAATGTTGCTAGTATCGGTAATCTGCTCAGCGATCCCACAATCCCGGAAGCAATGGGGCGCGAATTTTTACGCACGGAAGGACACCCTTTGGCTGAAAGATTAATTTTGGCGATTGAAAAAGGCTTCCAGATGGGTGGAGAGCTTGATCAGGAGCATTCGATTGGACTTCTGGTATTCACTGATGAACCGTTTGCATATGTAGATTTACGAATCGATTATAGTGAAAATCCGCTGGAAGATTTAAAGAAACTATGGGAATTATACGAACCACAGGCAAACGACTATAAGGTAAGAGCCGTAGTCCCTGAGTTGGCTCCTTCCTATGGGGTAAAAGGTGACGAGTAACTTAATTTAACAATAACACATGGGGAACATTATTCTTGATCCCTATGTGTTATTTTTTTTTGAAATACAAGATTCTCCTGATATCGATATGATCGGGATTTTTTTAAGAAAAGGCTATGTTAAAGCTCATTGTTGATTTTGGCACAAGTTGATTGGAGCGGCAGGCGCGAAGACTCCTGCGGGAGATAGTGGGCCCCCTCTGATTATTTCTGCTTCCTTCGATATAATTCCATTGATTTATAGCCTTCTCCAAGAACCGACTCCATTTCTAACAAACGCTTATCTTGAGTTTCTTTTCTTTTCGCACTATAGACATAACGGGCCCAATCCTTTTGATATCCAAAAGTTAATTGACTATAAGCTCCCAATAGATCCTCATTTTTGTTTAAGTACTGTTTAATATCATCCACATGAACAATATAGTCATCCACACATTGGCTAGATTTACTGCTGTAAGCCTTTTTTGTCTTTTTTGGGGCAGACTTTAAGCCCACCACCGTAAAAACATCGTTTAGGCTGACCATTCTAGAAAACTTTATATCACTGTCAAGCGTATATCCCTCATCATCCATAGCAACTACGTTTAATAAGCTGTCGCGTTCAATGTATTCTTTATATTTTGGATTATTCTTCTTTGGATAGGCAAAGTACACATAACCATTTTTCTCGAGTAATTGGTTTGCAATTACCGATTGAAGTTGCCGCGAAAATTCCTCTAAACTAAAAACGAACATAAAGATAAGATCATATTTATCGCTATTAATAGATGAGTCATAGTCTAATTCATTAAAGTCATCCAAATCTTCCGGTTTCTGCAGAACAAGCTTCCGTCGATATTTATTCAAATTTAGCTTTTCAACAACATTTTTCGGTGAATTCATGTGTTTAACTCCTTCGTAATATTAATTCAGAACCTCGGGATTAATCAGGTTCCTTGGGCGTTTTCCCGTTAGTCCTGCTAGTAAATTCTCGACTGCAAGCTTGGCCATTTTAAATTCCGTTTCGAAAGTGGATGACCCGATATGCGGGGTTGTCACCACATTTGGAAATTGGAGAAGTGGATGGTCCGCTTTGACTGGCTCACTTTGGAAAACGTCTAATGCCGCTCCGTGAATCTCGTTCGTTCTTAATGCTTCAATAAGTGCCTTTTCATCAACTGTTTTTCCGCGGGAACCATTCACGAAAATAGCTGACTTTTTCATCAGTTTAAATTCCCGTTCTCCCATTAAATTTTCTGTTTCAGGTGTGAGCGGTGTCATTAAACAAACAAAATCACTTTCCAGTAGTAAGCGATCAAGATCTGTGTAGATAGCACGATATTTTTCCTCAGCCTCCAGGTTGCGCTTGCGATTGTGGTACAGGATATTCATATCAAAGCCTAAATGCCCGCGTTTCGCAATTAATGACCCAATTTTTCCCATCCCAATAATTCCTAAGGTTTTATGATGAACATCAATGGCATATTCATTTCTAGTTAAATGCTGCTTCCAATTTCCGACCTTCACGAACTGGTCCAATTCAGGGATACGTCTAGCCGCCGCAAGAAGTAGCCCGAAAATCGCATCAGCGGTAGTATCTTCAAGTACACCGGGTGTATTTGTTCCCATAACACCGTGTTTTGTCATCTCATCAATGGAAAGGTTATTAAATCCAGTTGAGTTATTAGAAACAATTTTTAAATTTGGGGCATGATCCAGTAATTCTTTGTCTACTGGAAGGGCAAGACCGACAATACCCACACCTTGCTTAAGAGCCTGTAAAAAAGCCGGGTCTGTTTTGGGATTTATTCTTTCAAAAATTTCAACGTCAAAACTGTCTCTTAAACGATCTAGGGTCTCAGAGAATTCAAAATTATAAGCAAGTATTTTTCTTTTCATCGTTATTGAGTTCTCCTTTTGTAGCTGTAAGTATGAATATATTTTTAAAGTGACATAGAATTTTTAAAGAGTCAACAATTCAGAAAATATTGGAATCGAAAATTGATAAAAAAACCATGGGAATCACGACAGTTGAAAGTTAGCAATTTTTTTGATGAATCAAGATTATAGTAGTATATCAAAAAGAATCTATTGGTGTAAGCGCTCAACAAAATCTTTAATAATCTACACATAATTATCAAATCTAAATTTATACGATTTTACCGTGTTAAATAAGTGTAATACTGAATTCGCTTACATTTTTAGACTAAATCTTTTTTAAGATAATAGTAGCGTTAGCTTGGAATAAATATTTTTGTAAGAAAGGAATTTTTTGTTTCAGTGTATGACATCTTATGTTAGAATACATAACATAGTAATTGTTTTAAAATTCACATTTTTTCAAATAAACTAAAACAAAATAGGAGGTGGTATCTTGGGAAACGAAAATCCATCCTATCGTGATCAAAAGGTTATCACCATAGGAATTGTGACAGAATTAACAGGTCTTTCAAGCAGACAAATTCATTATTATGAAACGCGGAAGCTAATTTTTCCAGATAGGACCCCAAATGGGACCCGTAAGTATTCATTTGCGGATATTGAAAGACTGATTGAAATAGCGGAAAAAATAGAAGAAGGGGTACAAACACTCGAAATTCGCAGGGATTTAGCGAAACGGGAAAAACATAAGATGATTATAGGTCAAATCAATTCCCATTTTAATCGGAACGGACCAATAAAATAACGAGGTTTTAGAAGATTAACGCGCATTTAAGAGCGAGGTTCATATACTGGGCCTGCTCTTTTTTTAGTGTCATCGCCGACATTTTTGAAAAATTTAGCTATCCAAATTTTTAATCATTTCTATTAATCGTTATAATTGGAGTAATCAATAAATCTTTACATGTGAATCATTCGCAGGAATGAAAAATGAAAGGTGGATGTAAATGAAATATAACTTTGATGAAATTGTCAACCGAAGAGGAACCTATTCAATCAAATGGGATGGCGGGGATTTAATTAAACAGATTGGTCTGACGGAACGATATGACGATGAGACGATTCCATTGTTTACAGCTGATATGGATTTACCAGTGCCTCAGCCGTTAGTAGATGCCTTACATAAGACTGTCGATCACCGGATTTTCGGATATACCATCTTTCCAAAAGAGTATTTTGAAGCCATCCAGCATTGGTTTAAAAAGAGACATGATTGGGATATTCCGCAGGAAGAAATCAGCTTTAGTCCAGGAACTGTCCATGCCTTGAATGTTGCTGTTAAAGCATTATCCAATCCAGGAGATGGCATCATTATCCAACGACCGGTTTATCCTCCGTTTACTTCGGCAATTGAAGCCAACGGACGTAAAGTTCGGAATAATGCACTTAAAGCGAATAGCGAAGGCTATTATCAAATCGATTTCGAGGATTTTGAAGCGAAGGCAAAAGAAGAAACGACGAAAATGTTCATCCTATGTAACCCCCATAATCCAACCGGCAGAGTGTTTACTCAGGAAGAACTAAGGAAATTAGCCGATATTTGTGCGAAAAATGATGTCCTTATCGTTGCTGACGAAATTCATGGAGATTTAGTACGACGTAATCAAACATTTATTCCGATTGCAAAAGCTAGCGACCATAGTGATCGAATTATTACTTTTACTGCCATCAATAAAACATTCAATGTCGCTGGGCTTCATTGTACAAATGTAATCATCTCAAATCCTGAACTTAGAAAAACCTTTAATACTGTTATGGGGATGCATTTACCCTCACCTTTTACCGTTTCTGCACTGATCGCCGTATACAATGAGGGCGAAGATTGGTTAGAACAATTAAAGGAATATATCGATGGGACAATGGAATGGACAGTCCAATTCTTAGCGGCGAAAATGCCGAAAGTTAAGGTAAGAATCCCAGAGGGAACCTATATCATGTGGCTGGATTTTAGTGAGTATGGACTAACCCCAGAAGAAGTCCACAATCGGATTTATAATAAAGCAAATGTTCTACTGGAAGATGGGAAGATGTTTGGTAAAGAAGGGTTACAATGGCAAAGAATTTGTATCCCGTCTCCTCGTCCATTAATCCAGGAAGCATTTGAAAGGATTGCAAGAGAATTCGAGGATGTCAATTAATAGGTGAAATTATAACCAAAACCACTTGGTATCTATATTCCAAGTGGTTTTGTCTTGTGGATAAAGGTGAGGAAAAGTTATAGGATATTTAATATTGAAATATAAATTAGTTAAAAAATGAAAAGTAAATTTTTCCTTTAATGAATGCATTTCTAAAGTATGGATAAAATAAAAGCATTAATAGTATTGATTTTTTTAATCCAAATCTCTATTATTTCAATAAATCATAAACATCAAAATTATTATATAATGCGTATTATTAAACTTTTTTGTATTTTCATATAGTTTAATCCCTTTTTTCTGTTAACTATCTGTGATATATTAAATAAGTAAATTTGCTATATTCAGCAAGTGAGAACAATCTGAAAATTAAGGGGAGAATGAAATGAAAAAGTTAGGTCTATTAAGTTTGTTATTAATCCTTTCAATCTTTATCGCTGCTTGTGGAAGCAAAGACACAGCAGACGAGAAAGAAAAAGGTGGAAAAGTATATAAAGTTGGTGTTGATACAACTTATCCGCCGTTTGAATTTAAAGAAGGTAACGATTATAAGGGGATTGATATTGAGTTAATCGATGCAATTGCTAAAAACCAAGACTTTAAAATCGAACTTTCCCCAATGGATTTCGGTGGTATCATCCCAGCGATGCAAGCAAATCAGCTAGATGTGGCTATTGCCGGAATGAGTATTACGGATGAAAGAAAAAAGGTAGTAGATTTCTCAACACCATATTTTGATGCAGGGTTAACAGTGGTTGTTAAAAAGGATAATACAAGTATTAAATCAGTCGAAAACCTGAAAGGCAAAAAAATTGCTGTTAAAAAAGGTACAACTGGTGCAAAATATGCACAAGATAATGCTGCGAAATTAGGAATTACTGTTGTTCAATTTAATGATAGCCCTGCCATGTTCCAAGAGGTATCTAACGGAAATGCAGATGCACTTATTGAAGATTATCCTGTAATTTCGTATGCAATTGCCCAAAAAGACCTTGGATTAAAAATCGTCGGTGATCGCTTAAATGGAGATCAATATGGAATTGCTGTTCTAAAAGGACAAAACGCGGATCTTTTGAAAAAAATTAACAATGGTCTTGCTGAGTTAAAGAAAGATGGTACGTATGATAAAATTATTAAAACGTATCTAGGTGAGTAGAGGATACGAAATGATTAAGCGCGCTTAATGCGCGCTTTCTTTTTGAAAGGGGATGAACAGGATGGATATTATTTCTGCAGCACTGCCAATGTTATTAAAAGGTCTTCAAGTGACCCTATATATATTTGTAATTGCCATTATTCTAGGTTTTTTAATTGGTTTAGTCATAGCGTTATTTCGTTTAGCTCCGATCAAGATCTTGAATTGGATTTCTAAGGTTTATGTTGATGCCATTCGTGGAACACCATTTATTGTGCAATTGTTTTTTATTTATTTCGGTGTAAATTCTCTACAAGTGGTGTCCCTAAATAGCACTACTGCTGGGATCATCACTGTTGCCATTAATGCGGGTGCATATTTTGCTGAGATTATCAGAGCGGGAATTCAATCAATTGATAAAGGACAAACAGAAGCAGCAAGATCGATCGGTTTTACAGGCGCACAAACCATGCGATATGTGGTGCTTCCACAGGCCTTTAGAAGAATGCTTCCTACGATTACAAACCAATCCATTATCAGTTTAAAGGATACGTCACTTTTATCTGTAATTGGGATTGCAGATTTAACACAGCAAGGACAAATTCAAGCTTCTGCCACCTTCGAAGCATTTAAGATTTGGCTGGCTGTAGGTATCATTTACTTTATTATTATTTATTTATTAACCATGCTTGCTAATTTCATCGAAAGGAGGATTCAGCTTAGATGAGCATGATCACAGTTAAAAACTTACGAAAATCGTTCGGTAATGTTGAGGTATTAAAAGATATCAATGCAGAAGTTAAAGAAAAAGAGGTAGTTTGTGTTATTGGTCCATCTGGCTCAGGTAAAAGTACGTTCCTTCGATGTTTAAATCGGCTTGAAGACATTTCAGGCGGAGAGGTAGTCATAAACGGACAGGATATAACAGACCCAAAAATCAATATTAACAAAGTAAGACAAGAAGTAGGAATGGTGTTTCAGCAATTTAATCTGTTTCCTCATAAAAGTGTATTAGAGAACATCACCATGGGACCTATTAAAATTCACAATATTGATAAAGCAGCTGCTGAAAAATTGGCATTTGATCTATTAGATAAAGTGGGGCTAAGAGAAAAAGCAAATAGCTTTCCAGGGGAACTATCTGGGGGGCAAAAACAGCGCGTTGCGATTGCAAGGGCACTAGCCATGAATCCAAAAATAATGCTCTTTGACGAACCGACATCTGCACTTGACCCTGAAATGGTTGGTGATGTTTTGGAAGTAATGAAACAGCTTGCTATAGAAGGTATGACAATGGTTGTGGTTACCCATGAAATGGGTTTTGCCAGGGAAGTTGGCGATCGGGTCATCTTCATGGACGGTGGCTACATTGTTGAAGAAAATGAACCAAATGAGTTATTCAGTAACCCTCAGCATGAACGAACCCAAGCGTTTTTAAGCAAGGTACTTTAAACTACAATATGGTTTTCCAACTGAATTAGGAAAACATGTTTGCAAATTATCTGTAATACATTTTTTTAATTGAGGCGTAGCATATATAAACCATTAAATACTAGAGGATGAATGATCTAGTATTTGATGGCTTATTTTTATTTTCTATATTAGTGGTCCTTGTTGGAGAGGATACCTGTGATGTTTGAAAAATATCTGCGGTTATTATTCCTATTTCGTTCTACTCCTAGATAACTCCATTGATTTAAAACCCACCGCTTTTGATATTCTATTTTGAACAGAAATTTAAAAAGCAATGTTGTTTAATAAAAGAAAGGATGGACAACCTATAAAAGTTATTTTTAACTTTTTTACAGGAGAGCAAGTTAGTTAGTTTTTAACTTTACAACTGTAATATCATTAGGAGTGAGTTGAGTGAAAAGAGATAAAAATGCTTACTTTCATTTACTACTTATCTTGATTGTAATTACCGTTTTTAGTTGGTCAATCTATAAGCCAGCAGGATATTTAATATGGGCGATGGAAGTACTTCCTGCCATTGTGATATGTATGATCGTAGTTATTACCTATAATAAGTTTCGTCTTACTTCGCTATCCTATATCATAATTGCCATTCTTTCGATTCTTACCTTCATTGGTGGTCATTATACTTACGCAAAGGTTCCACTTTTTACTTGGATAAAAGATTATTTTGAATTAAACCGAAACCACTATGATCGCTTTGGTCATTTCTTAAAAGGATTGTTTGCCATTGTAATAAGAGAAATATTAATCCGAAAAAGAGTGACTAAAAAAGGTCCTTGGTTAATTTCTGTGATATTAAGTTTTTCACTCGCAATTGGAGCTATGTATGAAATTATCGAATGGTTATCGACTAAATTAACAAAGAACAGAAAGACTTCCACTGAGTTTTTAGGAGCACAAGGTGATATTTGGGACGCACAGTGGGATATGTTGTTAACCTTTATTGGTTCAATCGTCGCGTTACTCATCTTATCAAAAGTACATAACAGGCTATTAGAAAAAAATAAGGGAATGAAATATAAGAAAGAAAGAGGGATTAGACCGTAACCCTCTTTCAAATAATGTTACAGTCACTAACTGTTCGTTATCAATAACCGTACATATACAATCGAAAACTTTATTTATTAAATGTTATTCCGATATAATAAAATAGTTGTAACCGTTTTCGGGTAATATAGTATTACACCAAATACATATCAATATTATCATTGGTAACCATTGTTATATAAGGACATAGTCCTATTTTTAGTAAAATTAATCACAATTCACAATTTGTTCAACACTTCACAAATTGTTATTCAAAATACATGTTATGATAAATCCATAAACAAACAAGGAGTGATAAGGCATGATGGTATGTGAATGGAAAACCTTCTCTACAGATTCTGAAACTTATACCCTAGAAGTATTTGAAGAAGCAGTTGGGGATGAATTCGAGGCAATGTATCTTAAAGAAAATGACGAAATCCCCGCCTATATTTGGACCGTAAATTACGTGGTTATTGTTAAAAAGTATTCGAAGGTTCTAACTGACATTTTATTTGAAAAGATTCCACGCAATCCAGTTTGTGAATAAAAATCAAGTAGAGTGTTATTATTTTTAGTCACAAATGTGAAATCCTTCACAAACATTACGATACATGCATCCAGAGAAAATCCCAGCTTGATTGTGTATTATTTTTTAAAAATACTTGTGAAAAATTTCACAAATACTTAATCAAATGGAGGTATTACGATGGCAGTAGTAGAAAAGGCAGTTAAAGAAAATCAAACGGTAACACAAATGGTTAACGTTTTGGTGGAAAATGGTCTAAAAGCATTGAAAGAATTCCGAAGATTCGACCAAGAAATGATTAATAATATTGTTAAAGAAATGGCCTTGGCCGGTCTTGATCAGCATATGCCACTTGCAAAGCTAGCCGTTGAAGAAACAGGAAGAGGCGTGTACGAAGATAAAATCATCAAGAACATGTTTGCTACTGAATATGTCTATCATAATATCAAATATGATAAAACCGTTGGTATCATTAACGAAAATGAACATGAAGGAATGATTGAAATTGCGGAACCGGTTGGGGTGATTGCAGGAGTTACACCTGTAACCAATCCAACATCGACCGCCATGTTTAAAGCACTCATTTCGATAAAAACAAGAAATCCAATCATTTTTGCCTTCCATCCATCAGCACAGAAATGCAGTAGTGAAGCAGCCAGAGTGCTTAGAGATGCAGCAATCATGGCGGGTGCGCCAGAAAATTGCATTCAATGGATTGAAACACCGTCGCTTGAAGCAACACAGGCCTTAATGAACCACTCAAAAATATCATTAATTCTTGCCACTGGTGGTGCGGGGATGGTTAAATCTGCTTACAGTTCTGGTAAGCCAGCACTCGGAGTTGGGCCAGGAAATGTCCCTTGTTATATTGAAAAAACAGCCAATCTTCATCAGGCAGTTAATGACTTAATTTTATCAAAAACGTTTGATAATGGAATGATTTGCGCCTCCGAACAAGCAGTCATTATTGATAAAGAAATATACGACGTTGTAAAACAAGAAATGATTGCAAATAATTGTTATTTTTTAAATGAAGAAGAAAAAGCGAAGGTTGAAAAATTAGTTATTAATGAGCAATCCTGTGCTGTTAATCCAGTAATTGTTGGGATGGCTGCTTCAAAGATTGCACAGTTAGCAGGAGTAAAGGTTCCTGATGATACAAAAATCCTTATCGCAGAATTAAAAGGAGTCGGACCAGGATACCCACTTTCAAGGGAAAAATTGAGCCCAGTGCTTGCTTGTTATAAGGTAAGTGGTCTTGAGGAAGGATTAAAACGGGCCGAAGAAATGCTGGAGTTCGGCGGGCTAGGTCATTCAGCTGTTATTCATACCACTGATCAAACAGTGATTAAGAAGTTTGGACTGCGGATGAGAGCGGGACGTATTATTGTCAACGCTCCATCTTCACAAGGTGCGATCGGTGATATCTACAATGCCTATATGCCGTCCTTAACCCTCGGATGTGGAACGTATGGTGGAAATTCTGTCTCTACAAATGTAGGTACTATTCACTTAATTAATATTAAAAAAGTGGCGAAAAGGAATATTAATATGCAATGGTTTAAAGTTCCATCTAAAATTTATTTCGAGAAAAATTCAACTCAATATCTTGCCAAAATGCCGAAAATTTCGAAAGCATTTATTGTTACCGACTCTGGAATGGTAAAATTAGGATATGTGGATAAAGTCCTTTACTATTTAAGAAAGCGTCAAGATTATGTTCACTGCGAAATTTTCTCAGAGGTTGAACCAGACCCATCGATTGAAACAGTGATGAAAGGTGCAGAAATGATGGCTAACTTCCAGCCAGATGTTATCATTGCGCTTGGCGGTGGCTCTGCAATGGATGCGGCTAAAGGAATGTGGCTGTTCTATGAACATCCAGATACAGAATTCTTTGGCTTGAAACAAAAGTTCTTAGATATTCGAAAACGAATTGTTAAATATCCGAATCTCGGCCAAAGGGCACAATTTGTGGCCATTCCTACCACCTCTGGAACAGGCTCGGAGGTAACGTCATTCTCGGTTATTACGGATAAAGAGGCCAATATTAAATATCCGCTTGCTGATTATGAATTGACTCCTGACGTAGCC
The DNA here is from genome assembly GCF_051842875.1 of Neobacillus sp. C211. Taxonomy (NCBI): domain Bacteria; kingdom Bacillati; phylum Bacillota; class Bacilli; order Caryophanales; family Bacillaceae; genus Neobacillus; species Neobacillus sp. C211. The sequence goes on along the minus strand of NZ_JBPXRO010000016.1, from coordinate 20,825 downwards.
ATTATCGATCCGCAGTTTGTGATGACGGTGCCTAAACATATTACTGCTGATACGGGATTGGACGTGTTGACACATGCGATTGAAGCATTTGTATCCTGTATGGCCAATGATTTCACGGATGGCCTTGCAATAAAAGCAATCCAGCTTGTATTTGAATACCTGCCTAGAGCCTACAAAAACGGTCAGGATGAAGAAGCGCGCGAAAAGGTCCATAATGCTTCAACCATTGCCGGCATGGCCTTTGCAAATGCATTTTTAGGCATTAATCATAGTCTTGCACATAAGCTGGGAGCGGAATTCCATATCGCCCACGGACGGGCAAATGCTGTACTTATGCCACATGTGATTCGCTATAATGCGACTAAACCGAAGAAATTCACAGCCTTTCCGAAGTACAATCATTTCAAAGCTGACAAACGGTATGCTGAAATTGCTAGAATACTAGATTTACCTGCTAGTTCTACTGAGGAAGGTGTAGAGAGCCTCGTTCAAGCCATTATTAAATTGGCGAAGGAACTTGAAGTTCCAATGAGCCTTGAAGCAAATAAAATAAATAAAATCGAGTTCGAAAGCAAGGTTGACTATTTAGCAGACCGGGCCTTCGAAGACCAATGTACCACTGCAAACCCTAAGCTTCCATTAGTAACAGAATTGGCTGAAATTTACCGCCAAGCCTATAAAGGGGTATAATAATCATTGCCAATACGAAAAATCAAACTAATTGGTTTTTTGTATTGGCTTTTTTTTGGCAGTGTTAAAGGTCATAGTTGATATGGTAACCTTGTTGATTGGATCGGAAGGCGCGAGACTCCTGCGGGAGTACGGGACAGGGGAGACCCCGCAGGCGCTTTAGCGCCGAGGAGGCTCCCCGAACCCGCCCGCGGAAAGCGAAGCGCCTGGAGAGGAAATCAATAAGCTAATTTAACATAGCCTTTATATTTTAGAAAGAAGGTGTATTTTGTGGGGTACAGAATTAAAGATGTGATGATTTCCGAAACAGATATTAAAGACAGAGTGAAGGAATTAGCAGAGCAAATTGAAAATGATTTTAATAACGAAGCAATTATCCTCATCGTTGTCCTGAAGGGGTCGTTTGTTTTTGCTGCAGATCTGATTCGTGAGATGAAGGGGGAAATAAAAATTGATTTCATCTCGGTTTCCAGCTATGGAGATGAAACCGAGTCAACAGGAAAAGTAAGGTTATTGAAGGATCTTGATTCGAATATTACCAATCAGAATGTCCTCGTGGTTGAAGATATTATCGACAGCGGCCTGACATTACATTTCCTACGGGACCATTTAAAATCACACAAGCCAAAGCAAATTAAAATTTGTACATTGTTAGACAAGCCCGAAAGAAGAAAAGTCGATTTACCGGTGGATTATGTTGGCTTTGTCATCCCAGATGAGTTCATTGTCGGCTATGGGATTGACTTTGCCCAAAAGTATAGAAATTTACCTCATATCTCCACTGTTGAAGAGTGTTAGGGATTGGGTTCTAAAACTTTTTTCGTGTGGGAAATTTTGCTATCTAATTAAACAATGATATACTTTTTACTGTAAAACTGTTGAATGATGGAGGAATGAATAATGTATACTTCTATATCTGAATTTATTGAGGATTGGAATCAAGAAGCGGCTTCTACGCAAAAGGTTTTGGATGCTTTGACAGATGGTTCACTTCAACAAGAGGTGTCCCCAGATGACCGTACATTAGGGAGAATCGCATGGCATGTCGTAACAAGTACACCTGAAATGCTTAACGAGTTCGGAGTTACGGTTGAAAATGTTGAAAACTCAAGTACGGTTCCGTCCTCAGCAAAAGAAATAGCGGACACCTTTCGCAAGGTTAATGAAGACACTATGGACGCTGTCAAGAAGCAGTGGACAGATGCATCCTTAAAAGAAATGAAAAATGTCTTCGGGATGGATATGCAAAAAGCAGTAACACTTTCTCTTTTAATCAAACACATCATTCATCACCGCGGACAAATGACAGTCTTAATGCGCCAAGCTGGATTAAATGTCCCTGGAGTGTATGGCCCATCAAGAAACGAATGGAGTCAAATGGGGATGAAAGCTCCAGCACTATAAATGTAATGTACATACTAGACTCTCAAGCACACTTAACAAAGGTGTGCTATTTTTATGCCTAACGTGCTAGTGCGATGTATCAGAGTGCTAGCAAACTAATATATATTTGATATTGCTATCCTATTACCGGGTTTCTCTTTATATATCGTTGGTTGTATATCAAAAGAACTACTTTTTCTGCACGTTTTATTAATTTTGCATTTATGTTAAATATTTCTACATTTTTCTACAAAATAATCTAATTCAAGTGTCACCTTTCTATATTAAATCCTCCATTATTTTGGTAAAATATCAATAAGCAAAATTATACATACTCAAAAAAGATTAGTTGTAAAGTTAATCATTCAACAATCTCTACTACTAGATCATTAAAATCTTCAATTAGATCATAAGTCTACGAGTATTTTTTTGAATAGTGAGGCAATTAAATAAACGCATGATGAGGAGGAAGAATATGTGGGATATTGACATGAATATAGATCAAGTTGCAAGAATTAAAGTAATTGGTGTTGGCGGCGGAGGGAATAATGCTGTCAATCGTATGATTGAAGGTGGAGTTCAAGGGGTCGAATTTATTGCAGTGAATACTGATGCACAAGCTCTTAACCTATCAAATGCTGAGATAAAAATGCAAATTGGTGCACAATTGACAAGAGGATTAGGGGCAGGTGCTAATCCAGAAGTAGGCAGGAAAGCAGTTGAAGAAAGCAGAAGGCAGTTGGAAGATGTATTAAAAGGAGCAGATATGGTGTTCGTTACCGCTGGAATGGGTGGTGGTACGGGAACCGGTGCTGCTCCAGCGATTGCTGAAATTTCACGCGAACTTGGTGCATTGACTATCGGTGTCGTTACTCGTCCGTTTGGATTTGAGGGACGTAAACGTGCGCAAAATGCAGCAAACGGTATTGAATTAATGAGGGAAGCTGTTGACACCTTAATTATTGTTCCTAACGATCGATTATTGCAAATTGTTGACAAAAGAACACCGATGATTGAAGCGTTCCGGGAGGCGGATAATGTCCTTCGTCAGGGGGTTCAAGGTATTTCGGATTTAATTGCTGTCCCAGGTTTAATTAATCTGGATTTTGCAGATGTTAAGACAATCATGAGTAATCAAGGGACAGCCTTAATGGGCATAGGGGTTGCAAAAGGGGATGGACGCGCGGTTGAAGCAGCAAAAAAAGCTATTTCTAGTCCATTATTAGAAACATCGATTGATGGAGCTCAAGGGATACTCATGAACATCACAGGTGGTAAAGATTTAAGTCTTTATGAGGTGCAAGAGGCAGCCGACCTTGTGGCTTCTGCAGCAGATAAGGAACTAAATATGATTTTTGGTTCAATTATTAATGAAAATTTTAAAAATGAAATTATGATCACGGTCATTGCTACTGGTTTTGTTGATAAACAGGCACGAACCAAACCATCCACCCCTTCACAAATGGAAGGTCAATCAAAATCACAAATAAATGCCCCAACCCGACGTGAGCAAGTGAGACATGAAGAACCAATTCATGTTAACGATCAATATGGGAAGGAATCAGAGGATTCGCTCGACATTCCGACGTTTTTGCGTAACCGAAACAAAAGGAATCGATAGCATTTCCTGCATCCGGCGCAATGAGTAGTGTGCACAGGACAACAGCCTAAATAGGAAGATGTCCCGGTGAACTCCTACCTTGCGCCGTTGTTATAATTTGGCAATAGTCAATAAAATATTTTAATAAAAATAAGAAATAATCTGATTTTAATCGTTTAAATCGTTAAAACCGACTTGACTTATAGGAATAGTAAAACTATTATTATATTAATCATTTTTTGACTGAAAAGTATGTATTGTAAGATTGTTGAAACTAGTCATGATAAATAAATGATCACTGTAAGTTAATAATTCTTTGTGAGGTGGATTTTGGTGCAACTTCAAGTATTGAACAGTCCTTTTAATCAGGAGCAGGCAGAGCTCCTCAACCGCATTCTGCCTACCTTGACAGAATCACAAAAAGTCTGGCTGAGCGGGTTTTTGGCAGCAGCCCAATTTGCTTCGGTTCCAGGTTCAGGAAGTATTCAGGTGGCAGAACTTTCAGCAGGGAACACCCCAACGATTTCCAAAGATGTGACCATCCTTTTTGGATCACAAACGGGTAATGCTCAGGGCCTTGCTAAGAAGGCAGGCAAAAAGCTTGAGGGAGAGGGCTTTCAAGTAACTATTCAGTCGATGAGCGATTTTAAACCTAATAATTTAAAAAAGGTCCAAAACCTGCTGATTGTTACAAGTACCCATGGTGAAGGCACTCCGCCTGATAACGCGCTGTCATTTCATGAGTTTCTAAACGGAAAGCGGGCTCCAAAGCTTGATAATCTTCGCTTCTCCGTTTTGGCGCTAGGAGACAGCTCATATGAGTTTTTCTGTCAAACGGGTAAAGACTTCGATGCCCGGTTGGGAGAATTAGGCGGAACAAGGCTATATCCACGCTTTGACTGTGACCTTGATTATGATGAGCCAGCAGCTGAATGGCTGGCAGGTGTTCTTATCAGCCTAAATGAAGCCGTGGGCGTCATTCCAATTCCTGAACAAGAATTAGCATCACAACTAGTTGAATCAACGTATTCAAGGACCAATCCGTTTAAAGCAGAAGTACTTGAAAATATAAATCTAAACGGCCGTGGATCTAATAAAGAAACTCGTCACCTTGAGTTGTCACTCGAAGGTTCTGGACTTACATTTGAACCAGGGGATAGTCTTGGTATTTATCCGGAAAATGATCCCGCGCTAGTTCATTTACTTATAGAAGAAATGAACTGGGATCCGGAACAAGTGGTGACTGTTAATAAAAAGGGAGATGTGCTTTCACTTAAAGACGCACTTCTCTCAAACTTTGAAATAACGACCTTAACCAAACCGCTTCTTGAGAAGGCAGCATCACTTTCTGCCAATGAGAAAATACAGGAACTTCTATCAGCGGGGAATGAAGATCAATTAAAAACGTACATTGATGGACGTGATTTGCTTGATTTGGTTCGGGACTTTACACCATGGATTGGCTCAGCTCAAGAGTTTGTCTCAATCCTTCGAAAGATGCCGTCCCGTCTATATTCAATCGCGAGCAGTTTATCTGCAAATCCTGATGAAGTCCATTTGACGATAGGTGCGGTCCGCTATGAGGCACATGGACGTGAGCGAAAGGGTGTTTGTTCCATTCTAGCTGCGGAACGTCTGCAGCCAGGCGAAACAGTCCCAGTGTATATTCAACATAACGAAAACTTTAAGCTGCCAAAGAACGCAGATGCCCCAATTATCATGGTAGGTCCGGGGACAGGTGCAGCACCGTTTCGTTCCTTTATGCAAGAACGTGAAGAAACCGGAGCAACAGGTAAATCTTGGATGTTCTTTGGAGACCAGCATTTCGTGACGGATTTTCTTTATCAAACAGAATGGCAAAAGTGGCTGGAAAACGGCGTACTTACAAAAATGGATGTTGCATTTTCACGAGACACGGATCAAAAAGTATATGTACAGCATCGCATGTTAGAACAAAGTCAAGAGGTATTTAAGTGGCTTCAAGAAGGTGCACATCTTTATATCTGTGGTGACGAAAAACACATGGCACATGATGTTCATAACACTTTACTTGAGATTATTGAAAAAGAAGGCGGCTTGGGTCGTGAAAAGGCCGAAGAATATTTAGCCGAGATGCAGCAGCAAAAACGTTATCAGCGTGATGTATACTGATTTGGGATGGAAAGGAGTTTTAACAACATGGTAAATCAAATTTTAAAAGCGCCGGATGGCCCGCCAAGTGATGTAGAAGGTATAAAAGAAAGAAGTAATTATTTGCGCGGAACTCTTAAAGAAGTAATGCTCGATCGGATTAGCGCAGGTATACCGGATGATGATAACCGTCTGATGAAACATCACGGTAGTTACTTGCAGGATGACCGGGACCTCCGAAATGAACGTCAAAAACAAAAATTAGAACCTGCCTACCAATTTATGCTGCGTGTCCGCTTGCCTGGCGGGGTTGCATCACCCGATCAATGGCTTGTTATGGATGAGCTTGCAGATAAATATGGGAATGGCACATTAAAACTGACTACTCGTGAAACATTCCAAATGCATGGAATTTTAAAATGGAATATGAAGAGTACCATTCAGGGGATTCATAACGCGCTACTGGATACGATTGCAGCTTGCGGAGACGTGAACAGAAATGTCATGTGTACTTCTAATCCATACCAATCGGAGCTTCATACAGAAGTATATGAATGGTCAAAAAAATTGAGCAATGATTTATTACCGCGAACAAGAGCGTACCACGAAATATGGCTGGATGAAGAAAAAGTAGCCGGAACACCGGAGATCGACGAAGTTGAATCAATGTACGGACCGCTTTACTTGCCACGGAAGTTCAAAATTGGAATTGCTGTTCCGCCTGGCAATGATATTGATGTCTTTTCACAGGATCTTGGATTTATTGCGATTGTTGAAGATGATAAGCTTATCGGTTTCAACGTAGCGATTGGCGGCGGAATGGGGATGTCGCACGGCGACAAAGCAACCTATCCACAGCTTGCAAAAGTCATTGGCTTCTGTAAACCTGATCAATTGTATGATATAGCTGAAAAAACGATTACGATTCAACGGGACTACGGTAACCGTTCTGTCCGCAAAAATGCTCGTTTCAAGTACACTGTAGACAGACTTGGCCTTGAAACCGTTAAGGCTGAATTGGAACATCGACTTGGTTGGACATTAGATGAAGCAAAGCCTTACCATTTTGACCATAATGGTGACCGCTATGGCTGGGTAAAGGGCGTAAAAGGGAAATGGCATTTAACACTGTTTATTGAAGGCGGCCGTGTCGCAGACTTTGATGATTACAAGTTGAAGACAGGCTTGCGTGAAATCGCTAAAATTCATACCGGTGATTTCCACTTAACAGGAAATCAAAACGTAATTATAGCCAATGTATCAACCCAGGAAAAGAAAAAAATTGATGATTTGATTGAACAATATGGTTTAACAGATGGCAAGCATGCTTCAGCGCTGCGCCGCAGTTCAATGGTATGCGTTGCACTTCCAACCTGCGGTTTGGCGATGGCGGAAGCAGAGCGGTATTTACCATCTTTAATCAGTAAAATCGAAACCATTGTCGAAGAAAACGGTCTGAGCGACAAAGAGATTACCATCCGTATGACCGGTTGTCCGAATGGCTGTGCTCGTCATGCCCTTGGGGAAATTGGTTTTATCGGGAAAGCACCAGGCAAATACAATATGTATCTTGGTGCCGCCCATGACGGCAGCCGTCTAAGCAAAATGTATCGTGAAAACATTGGAGAAGAAGATATTTTAAACGAACTGCAAGTGTTGCTCCCTCGCTATGCAAAAGAACGGGAAGAAGGCGAGCACTTCGGTGATTATGTCATTCGAGCCGGTGTGATCGAAGCTACAACTGACGGTACTAATTTTCACAATTAATCAATTAACTAAAAGAGACAGGGAATTAAAATCCCTGTCTCTTTTGCCTATTAACTCATATGGAATTTTTAATCTGCATATAAAAAAGGCAAACATGCCTAAAACACGTTTGCCTTTCGCTATATAGTGATGTATTAAAAACGATACAGTTATCCGCGTCTTCCGCCTCTGCCGCCACGTTTTGTTTCAGTACTGCGTTTTAAAGTGGATAAGTTCTCTTCACTAGCCTTTAAAAATTTAGCCATTTTGTCTTCAAAATTTTCTTTAGGTTTAAAATTGCTGCCGCCTTTTGCACGGAAATCTTTCGGACGGCTATCTACTCTTCCCTGACGTGGTGGACGTTGGGAATAAGACGAGGTTTGTCCTTCGGGCTTATCTATAGCTTTTTTGATGGACAAGGCAGTCTTTCCGTCCTTCTCACTAATTACTTTTACTTCAATTAGGTCGCCAACTTTAAGATGGTCATTTACGTCTTTAACATAGCTGTCCGCTACCTCACTGATATGGACTAACCCTGTTGTGCCACCAGGCAATTCTACGAATGCCCCAAAACTAGTGATGCCTGTTACTTTACCTTGTACCTTAGTACCTACCTCGATTGACATAAAAAAATGTTCCTCCTCAATAATGTTACAACCACCTCATTATAACAAATAGATGGGTATAATATCAATTCTTTCATCAAGTGCCGGACATCTTTTTTTATATAACCCTCAATTTCTAAAGTTTATTGATGTGTTATATGGAAAAGATTATAGTGATTTCCATTTTTAGTTAAATAATATTATTCGACAATAAAGGAGTGAAGTGACTTTGTCAGGACCAAATCGGTGTGAAGTCTGTTTTTCCATTTCTTTTCGCAACTAGTTATGGGTTTTAACCCTTTTGGCAATACTTCATTTTATAAAGGACGTATCCAGTGAAAAGTTCAAATAAATCCGTAAATTTTTTGGGGTTTTTGTTCGTTAGGATTTCGATTTTTTGTAATCGATAGGCTAAGCTGTTCCGATGAATATGCAGTTCCTTTGAAATGGCATTCATATCACCACTATTTTCAATAAAACTAATTAAGGTCTCAATCAGCTCCATACCCTTAGGACTTGTTTCAAGGTCTCGATAAAATCCACTAATTTCTTCAAACTCGATATTTTTATTAGTTAAGTAGTCGATAAATTTTAAATTGTTGTAATAACAGTGCCATTCGGTTAGCCTGAGTTTTTCAGCAATATCAAGGGCTCGTTTTGCTTCGTTGACCGACTTGCCTATGTGAATGTGACTTGTACTGATTCCGATTTTTGTTTCATTTTTCGAGACAATCGCTTCAAATCTTTTTAAAATATCACTGTCTTCAGGAACAATATACAGTATCGTAGTCTGGCTCAGACGAAAGGTGTATTCTTGATCAAGTAAAAACGGTTCTTTAAGGTTATTGCCTTTAACGATTACCGCTTTTCTTATAAGCTCCAGATTTATCCCAACCGCTTCACCGCTATGAATAAATGCTTCATCATATTCTTCGTTACGAAAAATCCAGTGATACAAAAATTCTTCCTTCATTTGTTCCTTAATTCTACGTTCTTTATATAAAAACTCTTGGTTGATTAATAGTTCAGCTGTTACTCGAACTAATTCAGCAAAAGGCTCAACAATATTTGGATCGCCGCTAATACCAATCACACCGATAATTTTATTTCTAAAATGGATGGGGATGTTCACTCCTGGCTTTGCTCCAGCATCTGAATTGTAAATGGAAACAATGGTGCCTTTCTCAATGGCTGCTATCGCTCCTTGATGATAGGTGCCGATTCGGTCCTGATCGCCGCTGCCAATAATTAATCCAATTTCATCCATAATATTTACATTATAGGGGAGGACCTTCATTACTTTGTTAGCAATCTCTTGAGCTAATACCTTATTAATTATCATAGTTTTACCCCCGTAATTATAAAGCCTTGTAAAACAATAAAATAAGACTTGTCTATTTGCACAAATAAATAGTAGATTTATTATTAATTTGAATGATGATTTATTTGTAAGACAATTATACAATATAAATGTAAACGGTTACTAGAAATAAACAAGAAGAAACGTTTAGATGGAGTTCCAATGCCAAATCGGAAGAACTAGGAGGAACAAAAATGTTTAAACCAAAAGGAGTCATTCCTGCGTTAGTAACACCGTTGGACAAAAGTGGGAAATTAATGGAGGATGCACTCAGAAAATTAATTGACTACACCATTTCAGGTGGTGTCCATGGGCTGTTTATTTTAGGAAGCAGCGGTGAAATTTATGGATTAACGAATGAGCAAAAACGCCGTGTTGTTGAAGTTACTGTTGAACACACAGCAGGTAGAGTCCCTATTTATTGTGGTGCAAGTGAAATTACCACTCGAGACTGTATCCAAACAGCACAGATGGTTCAGGAAATCGGGGGCGTGTCAGCATTATCTGTCCTTACTCCTTATTTCTTGACGCCGAACCAAGGTGAATTAATGGACCATTTTAAAGCGATTGCAAAATCGACAGATTTACCAATTATCCTGTATGGAAATGAAGCACGAACCCAAGTGAAAATCGATGTCAAGACTTGCGAGGAATTAAGCAAGGTGGACAACATTATCGGAATTAAAGATAGCAGCGGGGACATGACCAAAATGGCTGAGTATCTTCGAGTTACTGATCGTGAGACCTTTTCTGTTCTAGCAGGTCGTGACACCCTCATATACTCAGGTCTCTGTCACGGGGGAACTGGTGCCATTGCAAGTACAGGGAACATCGCTCCAAAATTAGTGTCAGAGATTTACAATACTTTTGTGTCGGGTGATCATCAAAAATCACTAGAATTGCAATTAAAGCTCTCACCATTACGACTCTGTGTCGATAAAGCGACCTTCCCAGTTGTCTTAAAAGAAGGATTGAAAATGGTCGGCATTGATGTAGGTTATGCATTAGCACCAGCAGGAGAGATGAGTCCTGAAAGTAAGCGATTATTAGTAAATGTACTGAAAGATCTAGAATTATATCAAACACATTAATTCCTAGCGGAAGGAAGTAACCACTATGCCATTAGTATATGTTGCATCAGCAGTTGCCCTCATACTTATTTTGATGATTCCACTTAAAATGAATGGATTTATTGCCTTAATCATTGCTGCTTTATTTGTAGGTTTTCTCCAAGGTATGCCAATAGAAAAGTTGATGGAATCCATTTATGGAGGAATTGGTGGACAACTCGATGACCTGCTGTTAATTCTAGGTTTTGGAGCCATGTTAGGAACAGTAATGGCAGATGCCGGAGCTGCTCAACGTATTGCCAACACTTTAATTGACAAGATGGGTGTTAAACGAGTACAAATCGCCATGTTGATTGCTGCTTATATCCTTGGAATTACAATGTTCTTTGAAGTCGCATTTGTATTATTGATTCCCCTAGTTTTCACCGTTGCTCGTCAAACAAAATTAAATTTACTTTGGGTAGCAATTCCAACAGCAGTTGGATTATCCACAACACATAGTTTTTTACCGCCGCATCCAGGACCAGCTGCAGTAGTAGGGGTTTTCGGATCAAGCATGGGCTTAACATTATTATACGGACTCATCATTGCCATTCCTGTTGGTGCTTTTATCGCATTAACTTGGCCAAGATTGCCATTCATTAATAAGATGAATCCAAGCATTCCAGAAGGACTTGGAAGTTCGAAAATTTTTAAAGATGAAGAAATGCCAAGCTTCATGGCAAGTATTACTTCTGCCCTTATCCCTGTTGTCTTAATGGGAATATCTGCAGTATGTGAAGTAGCACTTCCAGAAGGAAATAGCTTTAGGCATATTATGGAATTCTTTGGTTCTGCTACAATCGCCTTAATGATTTCACTTTTACTTTCATTCTATCTTCTTGGCACTAGAGTAGGCCGTTCATTAAAAGATGTCATGCAATCATGTGCAAATAGTGTAAAACCGATGGCAATGATCATTCTTGTAATCGGTGCAGGCGGTGCGTTTAAACAAGTACTAGTTGATAGCGGCATTGCTGATTATATCAAAGATTTAACAGGCGGATGGGATATTTCGCCTATCATCCTTGCTTGGTTAATTGCAGCATTGTTACGTATTGCCCTTGGTTCAGCAACTGTAGCTGTAATGACTGCAGCTGGTGTGGTTCTGCCAATCGCACAATCTTCTGGTGTTAGTATGGAATTAATGACTCTTGCCGTTACATGTGGTAGTGTCGCATTTTCACACGTTACTGACCCTGGGTTCTGGATGTATAAAGAATATCTCAACTTATCAGTAGGTGAAGCGATTAAAACAAGAACCACTTATACAACAGCACTCGCAATCCTTGGTTTAGCAGGGGTATTAATCCTAAATATGTTTGTAGGCTAAAAAAATAAAGACTAAGCTGGGAGTAAAAAAGACATTTTACTTCTTCTTAGATCATACTTCAGGAGGAATAAAAAATGAAAATTGGATTTATTGGACTCGGAATTATGGGTAAACCGATGAGTAAAAATTTAATCAAAGCAGGTTATCAATTAATTATAAGTGATTTTAATAAAGAGGCTGTTCATGAATTAGAATTATTAGGTGCTGAACTCGGTTCTACTCCTAAAGAAATCGCAGAAAAATCTGATATGGTTATTACCATGCTGCCAAACTCTCCGAATGTAAAAGCAGTAGCCTTGGGAGAAAACGGATTAATAGAAGGTGCGCACGAAGGATTGGTATATATTGACATGAGTTCTATTTCACCAGGTGTTTCCCGTGAAGTGTATCAGAGATTAGCTGAAAAGGGCGTTGATATGCTAGATGCACCAGTTAGCGGAGGAGAACCAAAAGCTATTGATGGTACAATGTCTGTCATGGTTGGCGGGAAAGTAGAAGTGTTTGAAAAATGTAAAGAAGTTTTAGATGCAATGGCTGGTTCCGTTGTGCTAGTGGGCGAGATTGGTGCTGGAAATATCACAAAGCTTGCCAACCAAGTTATTGTTGCTCTAAACATCGCAGCCGTTTCCGAAGCGTTTGTTTTATCTCAAAAAGCAGGTGTGGAACCAGCTGCAGTATTTGAAGCAATCCGCGGCGGATTAGCTGGAAGTACTGTTCTTGAAGCCAAGGGTCCAATGATGCTAAATCGTAATTTTGATCCTGGTTTTAGAATTAACCTTCATATTAAAGACCTTACAAATGCGCTTGAAACTTCACATGAGTTTGGGGTACCACTTCCATTAACATCATCTGTCCTAGAAATGATGTATGCACTTAAAGTCGATGGACATGAGTTCGAGGATCACAGCAGTCTTGTGAAGTTCTATGAAAAGTTAGCTAACGTAGAAGTAAGTCGCTAGTTCTTATTTAGTGTAAGGGAAGTGTTTCAATATATACCACTTTCCTTACCAATAAAATCAACTAAAAAATTAGATTGGAGACTTCCATATGAATAAAGTTCAGACCCAAGTTAATGTTACTCCAGTTGTCACAGAAATGTCCGTTTACTCTGTTGCAGGCCGAGATAGTATGCTTTTAAACTTAAGTGGTGCTCATGGTGCTTATTTTACACGTAATATTGTCATTCTAAAGGACAGCAATGGAAATGTTGGTGTTGGAGAAGTACCTGGCGGTGAGGGGATACGCAAAACTTTAGAAGATGCCAAACCACTTGTACTAGGATCATCGATTGGAAACTATAATAATATCTTAAATAATGTAAGAAAAACGTTTGCAGGTCGTGATGCTAGCGGACGTGGATTACAAACCTTTGATTTAAGAATCACGATTCATGCAGTAACTGCTATCGAAGCAGCTTTACTAGATCTTTTAGGAAAGCATTTAAATGTACCAGTTGCAGCTCTTTTAGGAGAAGGTCAGCAGCGTGATAAAGTAAAAACACTTGGTTATCTGTTCTACATTGGAGACCGTAATAAGACTGATTTACCTTATTATAGTAATCAAGATTCTGATGTAGATTGGTATCGAATTCGTCATGAAGAAGCGTTAACACCGGAAGCAATTGTTCGTCTTGCAGAAGAATCTCAAGCGCTTTATGGCTTCAAAGACTTTAAGCTAAAAGGCGGCGTATTAGAGGGCAAAGAAGAAATGAAAGCCATCAAAGCATTAAAAGAACGTTTTCCTGATGCAAGAATCACTCTTGATCCAAATGGAGCATGGTCATTAAAAGAAGCAGTTGAGCTATGTAAAGATATGCATGGAATTCTTGCTTATGCTGAAGATCCTTGCGGTGCAGAAAATGGTTATTCTGGACGTGAAATTATGGCTGAGTTTAGAAGACAAACGGGTCTTCCAACAGCAACGAATATGATTTCAACCGATTGGCGTCAAATGGGCCATACCATTTCCTTACAATCAGTAGATATTCCACTTGCCGATCCACATTTCTGGACAATGCAGGGTTCAGTACGTGTAGCGCAAATGTGTAATGAATGGGGACTAACATGGGGCTCCCACTCAAACAATCATTTCGATATCTCACTGGCTATGTTTACACATGTTGCTGCTGCAGCTCCTGGCGAGATTACTGCAATAGATACTCACTGGATTTGGCAGGAAGGGACAGAACGGTTAACTAAGGAGCCATTCCAAATTGTTGACGGTGACATTACAGTTCCGAACAAACCAGGTCTAGGCGTTGAAGTGGATATGGATCAAATCATGAAAGCACATGAAATGTATAACAACATGGGACTAGGCTCTCGCGATGATGCAGTCGGAATGCAATTCTTAATTCCAGACTGGAAATTCGATAATAAACGTCCTTGTTTAGTCCGATAAAAAAATTAGGGTGGCTGAAAGGTCACCCTAAACTTTTTACTCCTAATACAAGGTTGGGACATAACTAAAAGCCATTAAACTCATACTTTGTCATAGAATGGTTGAGTAATTATTTATAAATTTTTTCTACTTTAAATGTAAAGGACAGATTACTATGAAGTTTGTGTTAGCGCCTGATTCATTTAAGGAAAGCATGACAGCGAAAAATGCTGCCCTTGCTATGGAGAAAGGAATCCTAAAGGTTTTCCCTGATGCGGAATGCGTAATCGTGCCAATGGCGGACGGTGGGGAAGGAACCGTTGAGTCTCTTGTTAGTATGACTAATGGAGAAATCATCAAAACTGAAGTTCTAGGACCTTTAGGAGAGAAAAGATTTGCTGAATTTGGTCTTTTAGGGGAAGGGCAAACAGCTGTTATTGAAATGGCTACAGCGAGTGGATTAGAATTAATCCAACTAGAGGATCGAAATCCATTAATCACAACAACATACGGTACCGGTCAGTTAATTAAATCTGCCCTAGACAAGGGTGTAACCCGTATCCTTATAGGAATTGGCGGAAGTGCAACCAATGACGGCGGCGTTGGAATGCTTCAAGCACTTGGAGTTTCATTTAGGGATAAGAACGGAGAAGAACTTGTCTTTGGCGGAGGTGCGTTGGGTCAATTACATTCCATTGATTTAAGTGGATTAGATGACCGAATTAACCAAGTCAAAATTGATGTAGCCTGTGATGTCACGAATCCACTAATTGGAGAAAACGGTGCTTCCGCAATCTTTGGCCCGCAAAAGGGTGCAACACCTGAAATAGTCCAACTTCTTGATCAAAATTTAGCTCTTTATGCTGACTTAATCAAGCAAGAACTCGGAAAGGATATCGCATATACGGAAGGTGCAGGAGCCGCTGGTGGTCTAGGTGCAGGGTTAATGGCATTTCTAAATGCTCATTTAAAAAAGGGCGTCGAACTTGTAATCGAGTATACTGGACTTGAGGAAAGAGTTAAGGGTGCAGACTATGTTTTTACTGGCGAGGGCAGTATTGATGGCCAAACTTTATTTGGGAAGACACCGTTTGGGGTTGCTACCATCGCACAGAAATATTCTATTCCAGTCATTGCATTTGCAGGTAGAATTGGAACTGGTATCGAGCCATTATATGATCATGGATTCACCGCAATTATTGGAATTTTAACGGGTGTTACATCTTTAAATGAAGCACTAGAATCAGGTGAAGCTAATCTTGCTTTCACAGCAGAAAATATTTGCCGGGTATTAAAAATATAATATTTATCCAAAAAAAGTAGCTGTCGAGTATTCGACAGCTATTTTTCATATAAATTGTAGCCTAATATAGGTATAATATTATTAGTCTTACAAATAAAGACAAAAAATTCAAGGAGCGAAATGATGGTTGGTTCTCCGAAAAAAATAATTGTAGAATCCGTAAATCGAAATACCTTATCGAAGCAGGTTGTTGAAAGTATTATTAACTTATTAATTAGTGGACAATTGAAACCAGGTGATAAATTGCCGACTGAAATGGAACTAATGGGAGTTCTAGATGTCAGCCGGCCTGTGTTACGTGAGGCTTTAAGTTCACTCGATACACTTGGTGTAATAACACGTAAAACCCGTGAAGGAACTTTTTTTAACAATAAAATCGGCAGTCATCCATTTTCAGTCATGTTAGCTCTGGCCCATGATAATTTGCCAGCAATCATAGAGGCACGGATGGCATTAGAACTAGGATTAGTGACACTTGCAGCAGAGAAAATAAGTGAGAAACAGCTTTCAAAATTAAAAGAGACGATTGATATTATCGCTAACAGCAAAGACAATAACTATGTCGAGGCGGATAAGGAATTTCATCAAACCATTGCCTTAAGTGCAGATAATCCAATTGTCGAAGGAATGATCGATTCATTAATTATCACTTTTAAAAAAATCGATAGCGAAATTAAATATCGTGAGCGTGAGCGAACACTCAAAGAACACATAGCTATTTACGAGGCATTGGTAAAAAGGGATCCGTTTGAAGCATTTCATCACATGTTCCTTCACCTTGATTCTGTACGACAGAAACTATTAAAATAATACCAACTTGTAAACCGGTGTTACGCATATTATGTTGGAAAATTCGCAAAATAAATTTTATTGAAAGCGTATGCTATAATGGTCGTAAAAACAACAGCAAGGAGAAATCGCTATGTTGAAAGATATTTTTATCGGCTTATCTCAAAACCAATTTTTAAATAATACAGCTAAAAAATACGGCCTAAAATTAGGTGCACAAAGTGTTGTGGCTGGAACAAATATACCTGAAATGATTAAAAGTATTAAGGAACTGAATGCTCAGGGAATCTCTTGTACTGTTGATAACTTAGGGGAATTCGTTTTTAAAGAAGAAGAGGCGACAGCTGCGAAAGAACAAATCCTCAAAGTAATCGACGCGATTCATGAGAATAAAGTGGATGCACATATCTCCTTAAAACCAACTCAAGTAGGATTAGATATTGAATATGAATTTTGTCTAAATAATGTAAGAGAAATCGTCGATCAAGCACATCGATACGATATTTTTGTCAATATTGATATGGAGGACTTCAAACATCTGGAGCCAACATTTAATTTATTGGACGACCTGTCGCGGGAATATAATAATGTTGGAACCGTCATTCAATCTTATTTCCACAAGGCACAAGAATACCTTGAAAGATATAAAAACTTCCGTATTCGTCTAGTTAAAGGTGCCTACAAAGAGTCCGCAGAAATTGCCTATCAAGATAAGAAGGATATTGATGCAAACTTTATCAAGATTACCGAATGGCATCTATTAAACGGTAAATTCACTTCAATTGCCACACATGATCATCGAATTATTAATCATGTGAAAGAATTTGTTAAGAAGCACGATATTCCGAATGAGAAATTCGAATTTCAAATGCTTTATGGGTTTAGGAAAGATATGCAGCTGCAATTAGCAAGTGAAGGCTACAATTTTTGTACCTATGTTCCTTTCGGCAATGACTGGTATGGTTATTTTATGAGACGACTAGCTGAAAGACCACAAAACTTAAATCTTGTCGCTAAACAAGTTTTTAATAAAAAAACGAACACAGTGATTGGTGTAGCAGCAGGGGCATTTCTATTAGGAAGAATGACTAAAGCGGATAAGAAAAAACGACGTTAATGATCTAAATTCCAACGATAACTAACTGCAATCCTTCAACCTCCCATTTTAAGCAGATGGGGGGGTTTTGTGTGGATTTAAATTCTGCTAAAAAAGTGCGTAAACAATGGAACCACTTATTTTTGATATGCAGTCGCCTTAGAACATCGGATTTTTTTAGGACCAAACCTCCCGAAACAAAAAAAGGCACCTAGCCTTTGTTAGTTATTTTATTAACAACAAAGGTATTAGGCACCAGTTTTCACTGCATTATATGAAAAATTACTGTCATCCCATTGGAAAATACCTTCTTGAAGCTTAATGGTGGCATCAAAAGGGCAAGTAATGGCTAAATCACCATCTGCAGGTGTTTCATATAGGCTGTTATTCTTTTGGTCCATCAATTCTTTTTTTAGATGAAGCATGTCCAGTTTTGAAGCGACACGAAGGATTTTATCAAGAGTTATTTTCTTTTCACTAATGCCATGACTGTTACAAATGCTTGTCTGAAAACTCTTGTTATACTGGATCATCATATGCAAATCATTGATACAGGCTACGCCAAAAACTTCTTTTATTACGTCCTCATAGCGCAGCTGGGTGCCAGTTGCAAATTTAATAATATTCTTTTCAGGATTTTCTAAGAAATAAACCGTTTCAATAAAATTTTCCATATAAACACCCTTTCTATATTTTAAATTCTGTTGCCGAGTCATTAAGTTGATTTTCCAATGAGTCAGTTTTTAAGAAACTTATGGCAATTTGAGTCGATTAGGAGCTACTATCTTTAGTGTTACTCACTGAAAAATCAGTAGGTTATTTTTATTATAACATATTTTGAATGTGTTTGCTGATTCAACTCGAGATATGTAGATATTTGTCGGAAAACTTATTTTCTCACCTAATTTGGTGAGTTTTTTATTTCTACAATTATTTATATTTAGTAGAACGACTTACCAATAATAGTTTGTTGTAAACGAATAGTTTAATAAAGTAATATCGTTATATAAGTATTTTATCCTCATAGGAACGGAGAATGATTTTGAAAAATTTAGGCGCAGGTTTTCTTGCCTTTATACTATTAATTAACGTGTTCATACCAAGTGTATCAGCCGAAAAAATAGAGCCAAAGATTAAAATAAAACTGGTCAATTATCTTGGAAATAAAACGGAGATAACGATAAGACCTACAGGCGATTACAACGTGGAGCAATCAACTGTCCTCTTAACTACCGGAAAGACTTATCTCGTAAAATACGATAATAACAAAATAACTATTTGGGATGGAACAACACCACTTTTTACCGCAGACACATTAAGTCTTTTACCATTAAACAACACAAACTATCTTTCTATTAATAATCGTAATTATTTAGGTGCATTTCAATTTGTCCTCGAAAATTCAAAGTATGTGCGGCCAATTAATGAAATCTTCTTAGAGGATTATTTAAAAGGTGTCGTCCCTTCTGAAATGTATGCTGAATGGAACCGCGAAGCCTTAAAAACACAAGCGGTTGCAGCTAGAACATATGCATTATCCTATCAAGCGATCACCATCGATGATACGATCAATTACCAAGTGTATGGCGGTTACGTTTGGCACCCAAATAGTACAGCTGCAGTAGATGAAACAAAAGGGGAAGTTTTAAAGGTAAATGGCCGCTTAATCAGTTCGGTTTTTTCTGCCAGTAATGGTGGGAAAACAGAATCGAATGCAAATGTTTGGGGCTCAACACCTGTCTCTTACTTGATTATTAAAGAAGATGAATTTGATGCAAAAACTGCTTGGGATTTTTCTGTTAAAAAACAACAATTCAACCCGGTCAATTTGTCATGGAGTCAAATGAAGGAAAATGATACAACGATAACAAACACGATTAAAGCATGGATGGCAAATCATGGCTACGCCGGAAAAGAAATTAAAATAACGGCAGTACCTGTATTATCTTTAAACACACCAACATCAGGAGGCCGTGTGTCTAAAGGAAATATTACGGTTGAATTTTTTACAAAAGATAAAGTGAACACAAATGGCTCTTATATCCCGCAGAAGTTAGAATACAAAAATGTTGCTGCATCACAGATCCGTGCTATGGTTGGCAATCGAATCATGAAGAGCTATCTTGTATCGAACATAAAAGAGACGGACGAAACAATCACCGTAGAAGGACTGGGTGACGGTCATGGCGTTGGTTTAAGTCAATGGGGTGCCCAGAACCGTGCGCTTGATGGTCAAAAATATAATGAGATTCTTGCCTTCTATTATAAAGGAGCAGCAATTGTAAAAGACTATAATGAGCGACCAACAACGGTTGTACAAGTACCTTCCGAACCAACAGGACAAGCATCTGAAGAACAGACAGTACAAACACCTACAAACCCTGCTGGACAAATATCTGAAGATCCTGATGAACAGGTACCTGCAGACAAAGCTGTGCAAGCACCTACTGAAACCATTGAACCAACTGTGGCAGCAACTCCGATTTCAGACAAAATTGCTCCAAACATAAGTGAAGTAAAAGTCAGTGTTGATTACACGAAAAATAAAGCTTATATCTCTTTTCATTTCAATGAGAAAGCAAAGGTAACTGTTTATATTAAAGACAGTAAAGGTAATAATATAACCTATCTTTCAAAAGAAGCTGTAATAAATGCAGGTACCCTAAAGAAGGAATATACCATTAATTCTTTACCAAACGGAAAATACTATGCAGGGATCATTACTGAAGATTTGAATAATAACCGATCTTCGACGTTGCCATCCTTTGAAGTAAAAAAAGTTGTGTCTATAAAAGACAAGACCGCTCCCAAATTTAGCAGCGTTAAGGCAAGTGTAGATAACACAAAAAATAAAGCCGGTATTTCTTTTAAAACAAACGAAACTGCATATGTAACCGTCTATATAAAAAGTAGTACGGGTAAGACCCTTAGCTACCTGAAAAAGGACGTTTTAACAAAAGCAGGTACAATCAACCTAGGATACAGCACTGCCTCCCTTGGAAATGGGAAATACTCTGTAGTGATGGCAGCGACAGACACAAGTAAAAACCGTTCGAGCGTGACAACTACCTTCTTTGTAAAAAAAGTGGTCAAACCAAAAACGGGAAAAGTAACTGCATCGCGTCTTAATGTACGTGCAACAACATCAACCAAAAGCAAGGTAATTGGCACTTTAAAGAAAAATCAATCAGTAACCATTGTCTCAACAACAGGTTCATGGAAAAAAATCAAATTTGGTAAAGCAACAGGTTATGTTTCAAGTAAATATATAAAATAAAAAAGGCAGAGACTTTCTCTCTGCC